>CAWVUN010000216.1:0-4229 GCA_963932495.1 uncultured bacterium | reverse complement strand
GTTTAATCCCTTCAGATCCAAAGAAGTCCGAGATATGATACATCAAGCACTTGTGGATATTGGCAAAGTCGAACCCGTAGCTAAACCTAAATAGCAAAATCAACCTGCTGCACAGCCTCATGGTTATCAGTCGAACTTACAAACACACCGGTAGAGCGGATCTTCGCTTTCAAACTGTTTTGCCCGTCGCGCAATTCAAAAGGCGTTTCAATGAAGCCCAGGAACTCAAACCGGATGAAAAAACGATCCCGCCTTGGTATCGATTTCAAGCGTTATAAGCAACAGATAAAAAACTAAAATAATCCCGGTTAAAATAGTTTGCTTTAGGTTAACTTTAAACCCATGCTTTTTATTTAGAAAAAATGTAAACATAGAAAAAACGAGGAGCCCAACGATCAAACTCACGGGTATAACCAATATGCTGTGCATTTTTTCAAGCATTATTTGAAAAGGCCGGAAATAAAAATAGAAATAATTTTCTCTTTTATATTCCCAATCCAAAATCAGAAAAGACAATAACGCCGGATAGGCTATTCCAATGACGTGATTCTTAAAATGTGAGGGATCCTCTTTTTGATCAAGGTTTTGTGTGGACATAAAAAAAGACGAACGAGGGAGGAAGGAAGGTTCTTAATAAACTCAAGCTTTCAAATAAAGAAGATTAAAAGCTTGGTTTGAATGAGCAAATCGTCTTTACAAATAAAGCAGCAATCTATTTTCTAAAGAACTTCTCTAATAATTCAATGTTTTTACTTGTGACAACTCGCAAGCTCTTATTTTCATAAGGCCTGCTCGCAGACAAAAACAGTTTTTAGATGTTCCCTAAACTTTATATTTCTTTTAATTCTAAAACTTCAATTTATAAAGGAGCTTTATCGACCAAATCAGCAGCTTCGTCGATAGCGTCATGAGCAACATCGCCCACTCCCGGTATAATGGATACAACTGCGCCTCCTACCCGCATAGGAACGGTGACCACCTTTGTAAGAAAACATCCGCTTAATAATAAAGCTAACATACTTATTGCTAACAGTTTGATCGCGTTTTTCATAAATACTACCTAGTTAAAAAGTGATTTCTAATTAATTCATTTTGCTTTATTGTATCAATATCTAATTGATTGAGAAATAACAATTTAAAATAGTCAGACCAGCAGTAAATCACAATACTCAGAAGGCGCTGTCACATTGAGATTTAGTGCCTTGCTCTCAATCTTTAATCCTTTGCGTTCTTTGCATCTTTGCGGTAAAAAGGGTTTGATTACTAGACTCGTCGTATCCACTAAACACTCCTAATTCTTCACGACACGCATTTTTTAAAACATAATATGGCTGAAAAAAATTACTATAAAGTCCTTGGCGTCCAAGCTAAATTCACCCAGGGCGAGCTTAAAAAAAAATATCGTGAATTGGCTAAGAAGTATCATCCCGATGCCAATAAAGGGAGCAAAAAGGCTGAAGAATATTTTAAAGTCGTGAGCGCAGCCTATGAAACGCTGAAAGATCAAAAGAAGCGTCGAGATTACGATCTAAAGCAAAATTACGCTTCGAGGCAAGAACGAAGCTCTCCACGTGGCGGTGGCGGTGGTAATAAAACCTCTTCTAAAGACGGTTTTCGGAACCCTTATGACTTTCGCTCTTCCCAAGGTCAACGCCCCGAAGATCCGTTTACAAACCCCTTCACACAGGAACAACAAGCTTTCGATCCCGATATGCCTGTTCGCGGACTCGACCTGCATTTCATTATCAATGTCCCGTTTAAAACCGTCGCTCGTGGCGGTACAATGAAATACTCTTATGAAAAATACGTGAATTGTAAAAATTGCGAAGGAACGGGTGTCGGCGATGGAGCGGAAGATTGCGCAGTTTGCGATGGTAAACGTCAGGTAACAACCCAGACTTCTTTAGACGTCAAAATTCCTCCTGGGGTGGCCGATCAGTTTACTTTGAGGATCGACAAAAAGGGTGGAGAAGGAAAAAATGGCGGTCCTCCTGGCGACTTATTATTAAAAGTTCAGACTAAAAAGCATCCTACTTTTAAAAGGTTGAAAGACGATATCTACTCCGAAGTTAAAATTGATGCGAAACAAGCTGAAACAGGAGGAGAAATTGAAGTAGAAACGCTGGACGAACCGAGAAAAATTTTTTTAGAAGAAGATACGCTCACTGGTGAGGAATACCGTATCACTGGATTAGGAGCCGCTATTCGCTGGGGTAAAAAACGAGGCGACTTCATCGTAAAATTTATCGTCGCAAAGGGATAATACGATGACAACGCTTCTCGTCATTGGGCTTCTAGTCATTGGCTTGGGTGTTTGGCTTTTTTTTCTTTTAAAACCCAAAAAATCTAAAAAGAATCAAAAACCCAAAACGAAACAGGAAGGAAAAAGTCTAGAAGAGAAGAAAAAAAGGCCCACTAGAAAGCCAGAAGAGATAGAGCTCGCAAAGAAAATGGACGAGTTTATCGTGATGAACCCAAAATACGCGACCGAACTGATTCGAAGCTGGTTGAACGAAAAAAGAAGACTATAGACCTTTACGTTTTCTCACTTCTGCCGCATGCGCCTTAGCATTTTTCAGCATTTCAGCTCTTTCAGCATCCGTAATACCGCCCGGCCTTTTATTCTTAAGAGGTCCCTTTATACCGCTACCAGAGGAAGCTGGAGCAGCTGAAGCAGCTGGAGCTGCCGTTGCGGTAGCTGTCTCGGCACCTTCTGCCGAACTTTCTGCATTTGCATCCGCAGGTTGATCTCCGCCACTTCCACCTGGTACGTTTGGAGGATCGCCCTCTTTTCGAACCAGTCGAATAGACGCCCAAATGTCTGCCGGCGGGTATGGAGTTTCAACCCCGGTTTTAAAATCATAACGGATTATTTTTTCGTCGCTACATTCACTAATCCATGTATTGCCCACGCCACCTCTTTCAAAAATGGGGTCCATATAAACGACGCTTCCGTTTTTATCTATACACTCTTTTTCTTTGTTGAAAATAGATGTCGCTTCCGATTTAGAAGGAATTCTCCAGCTATTATGTCCAGCAAAATTTTCAGTATTAACTTTTTCGACATATTCTCGATGATCAGTCCATAAATAAAATTTATGGGTATCAACCCAAGCATCGGACTTTTTCCACATCAAACTTGAATTTGGATCGGTAATGGTTCCATCGCCATTGTCGACAAACGGTTCGGCTGGTTTTTTCGCCGGTTTTTTCGCAGCTGGTTTTGCCGCAGGCTTGGCTCCCGCTGGAGCTAGTTTTTCGGTTGCAGCTAGTTTAGACTCTTCCCCTGGTTTTGCCGCAGGCTTATAATCTGCTGGAGCGGCTTTAGTTTCATCTTCTTTTTTGGTCTCTGGAGCTTGTTTTTCTTCGGACATAGTCTCAGGTTTGATCAATTACATTTTTCATTTGTTTGGAAAAGCCGGGAAATCTGTAAGAACGTCGTCTAAGATTTTCTCCGACTCGCTTAATTCCTTGAGCATCCCACACAACTCTTGGTTAGAAAACCCTTCGAGACTTTTATTATAGTGGTCTCTATAGGAAGCCGCATTTTTTTGAATCCAATCCAAAACTGCCAGTTCTCCTGATTCGGTTTTCTGCTGTTTAGCCAATACATTGTTCTGGGATACGCGAATTACTTCGTTGACTAAATCGTATTTAATCGGATCCATTAACGCCTCGAGAATACGACCTACTTGAGAATTCGCATTAGAAAGTTGAAAATGTATAACGATTTCTCATGCATGTCAATTCATAAATTTAGGTTGTTGACTCTCATTCTTGCCCAACCTACAGATCGCCCAAAAACCTTTATATTTCAAATAGATATACGTCAAACTAAAAATCACGAGTTATTCATACTTTTTGGATCAAACACGTCTCGCAAACCATCGCCCAACATATTGAATGAAAGTATAGTAATAAATATAGCTAGAGACGGGAAGACTATCAAGTGTGGGTAAAATTTTATCGCCATCCAACCCTCGTTAGTGAGAGTCCCCCAACTACTATAGGGAGGAGCAATTCCCAACCCGACAAAACTCAAAGTCGATTCCGAAAGTATAGCAACCGGAATGCGAAAACTGAGCGTTACAATTAGAACTCCTACTAAATTGGGTAATATTTCTCGAAACATGATCCGTAAATGACTTGCGCCCAAAGCACGAGAGGCTTCGACAAATTGACTTTCCTTTATTTTTATAACTTTTTAAAAATTCATTAGCTTTGCTGCC
>CAWVUN010000215.1:0-4232 GCA_963932495.1 uncultured bacterium | reverse complement strand
AAAAAGACATTTTTTATATTTCTTCTTGCCATTACTATCATTTCTTTCGGGTGTAATGTAGCCGAAGAACTTATTGATGCGGCTATTGTTGATACCGTGAGTCAAGGCTCAGACAGCACGACGGTGACCACGTCATCGGATGCTACAGCTTTAATTATGGCTCCTCAAACAACTTCAGCTTTTTCTGCAATAATTCCCTCTGAGTCTCAATAAATAAATTCAAATTTATCTTACCTCTCATGTTGTTTAAATACCGTTACCTTTTTTGGTTATTGGCATTTCTTTCCATATCTGCCTGTTTTTCTAGTGAAAATAATAAGCCCAGCCCATTTGGTTTACCAGTAACCTACCCTGTTGGAGGTAAACCATCCGACTTAGTAGCGAAAGATATGAATAATGATCGCTATCCTGATTTATTGATCCCTAACACCGGCGAAAACACGCTCCACTTTTACGAAGGTATCGGAGACGGAACATTTAAAAAAGCTGTCGTTTTGGAAACTGGTAGGGAACCTATAGCTTTGGCTGTCGCAGATTTTGATGGCGACGGGTTGCCAGATATAGCACTCTGTAATTATGGGGATAGTAACCTTTCCATTATCTTGGGCCAAAAAGACGGTTTATTTAAATTCAGCGAAAAAGTAAAGACAGGAAGACTTCCAATAGCCATCGATACAGCAGATTTCAATAACGATGGTTTTATCGATTTAGCGGTTACACTGCGCTTTAATAAATTAATGATTTTTTTAGGTATTGGGGATGGGACCTTCAAAATTGGCGAAGTATATAAAGCTACAGGTACTCCAGCCGATTTAGTGGTAGGTAATTTTAATAATGACAAAAACCCGGATATCGCTATTGCCTCCAATGCAGTAAAAGCAAACTACATTAAATTATTTTATGGGAACGGCGATGGCACGTTCCAAAACCCACAAAAAATAATTGGTGGAGGTCAGTCTAACTTCATTACAAAGTACGATGTCAATGACGATAACATTCAAGATCTACTCACGATAAACCCTCTAGCAGATAGCGTAACTTTATTCATTGGTCAAAAAGAAGGTGGGTTTAGTGTACAACCCAATTTAGCTGGAGAAAAAGGGCCTCAGTACGTTGTATCAAATGAATTTACTGGGGATAGAGCAATAGACTTAGTTATCAGCAATCGCAGAGATAATTCGATTTCTATTTTGGAAGGAAGAGGAGATGGGAGCTTTGTTTTCCCTCATTATAATTATCCTGTCGGCCCAGACCCTAGGGCTATGGCGGCGGCGGACTTTAACAATGACGGCCTAACTGATCTAGCTATAATATTGCACCAAAGAAAATTGGTAGAAATCCTGATGCGGAGCCAAGGGACCCCCGATCCAATTGAATAAAAACTTTCTATTCAATTTCCTCTCTCCATAATTCTAAATAGGATTCAATCGGAATTTTATAATCACCTTCCACCCAAGCTCCTAAATATAAAAGGTTGTACCTTTCAGAGCAAAGTGGAACGAATTTAACTAGTTTTTTTTTGTTTTACAAACAAGGCAAGGAATTACTTTTTTTTATCGACCATAATTTCTATGTAAAAAACCTTATATCTGGTGTTTTTTATAATCTAAATCATTAGGAATAGATCCCAGTTTGCTGGCAGTTTGACAGTGAAGATCGCTCCGTCTCCTAAAACGCTTTCCACGCTAATAATACGACTCATCATTTGGCAAAAAGATTGGCTTATTTCCAAGTCCAAACCAGTGCCTCCAAATTTTTTCGCGCTTAAAGGATCTGCTTGTGCATAACTTTTAAATAAGTTATCGATTTGGTCTGATTTTATTCCAATACCATTATCTTCGATCCTAAAAATCATCTAATCTTGATTTTCATATTTATATCTAAATACTTCCAAAGCTGTCTTTATTTCTCAAGTGCATCTTACTAAGTTGAAGCGCACTATTTAGACGAGTAATTAATTCTTCAGCATCCGTTGGGTAGCTAATAAAATCATGAACTCCGGCAGAAAGAATTTGAGATTTTTCTTCACTAGTCAATGCGTTCAAGCAAAAAACCGGAATCCTTTTTAACACTCCTGATTCTTTCAACAAGTCAAAATTATCTAAGATGAAAAAGGGGGTACCTCCAATAACGGCTATATCAAAACTGTCAAAAAAGTCATTTCCTTAATTTGTAATTTCTGAATAAAACTCCATATCCCAACGAAAACTTTGCCCTTCAAGCAACGCTTCAAAAAAATGCCTAATCGGTGCAATAGGCTCTATAAAAAAAATCTTTATTTCATATAAAATAAAAAGATATGAGTTAAAAGTTAACTACGTCATACATCCTTGGCTAAAACTACTTAACTATGTCGGACAGAGTTCAAATATATTACATAATAAAATCAATATTTCCCTCTAATGTAAGTTTTTACCTCATTTTGGTAAAAGTCAGATAAGTTTTTATGTAAACTTTCCGTTAAACTTGAAACATTACTGACAACAGAATTTGCTTTCACTTGGCTAGGATTCTTTCCTCCAGGTATTACAACAGTGACTGCATCAAAATCCAAAATCCACCGAAGAGCCATTTGTGCCATGCTTATATCATCTGGGACAAACTGCTCTAACTCTTTTGCAAATTCCACCCCTTTTTCAAAAGGCAAACCAGCAAAAGTTTCTCCAACATTAAAGCATTGGCCATCGCGATTATAATTTCTGTGATCATTTTCAGGAAACTCTCTGTTCACATGGATTTTCCCCGACAATAGTCCCGAAGCCAAAGGCAACCGAACAATTAAAGCCACTTTTTTTTCTTTAGCTTTTTTAAACAAATCTTCAATTGGTTTTTGACGAAAAATATTAAAAATAATCTGCAGAGAAAATAAACCGTCTTGCTCTAAACAAATTAAAGCTTCATCCATCGACTCTACGCTTGCTCCAAACCGCTTTATTTTTCCTTCTTTTTGGAGAATGCGTAGCCAATCAAATGCTTCTCCACTCTTCATCAATTCCGTAGGAATGCAATGCAATTGAGTTAAATCTAAGCAACCTAAGCCCAATCTTCTAAGGGAGGCTTCTGTATGTTTTCGAAAGATTTCTAAAGTAAAGTTATTCTCATTACCAGGTTCGGGGAAACGACCTAATTTCGTGGCAATGATTATTTCTTCAGATATCGGCTTTAAATACTTATTAATTAAAGATTCTGAACGCCCTTTCCCATAAACGTCAGCGGTATCAAAAAAATTTATTCCATTCTCAACCGCGGTTTCTAATATAGCCTGAGCATCTAAATCAGTAACCTCTCCCCAGTCAGCTCCCAACTGCCAAGTACCTAAACCCATTTCAGAAATACTTAAATTTTCGGAACCAAAAGCCCGATAATGCATATTTTCACACTCTCCTAGTATTAGATTTATTAACTGATTCAGTCACGGTTGAGTATCTTGGAGATCTAAGTCTTCTCCTTGAGAAACCGCGATTACAACAGCCCCAACTGAATCGCTAAATATATTAACAATACCTCGGTACATATCTAAAGGACGATCTGCCGCAAGCATTGCGCCAACAATCATCGAAACAGTTTCTCCTGTCAAACCAATGGTTTCTAAAATGATAAATATTGTCACTAAACCTGCTGACGTGATTGTCGCAGTTCCTATAGAAACTAATAACGCAGTAAAAACAATTAATGACTATTAAGTAAAGGAAAGGTCTACTCCCAATACTTGAGCTATAAAAATCACTCCAGCACATTCAAACAAAGCAGTTCCATCCATATTGACAGTAGTCCCCATCAGAAGCACAAAACCAGAAACGGTTTTTGAAACGCCTAAATCCTTTCGTACGCATTCCATGGTAACCGGTATAGTCGCTAACGAAGAACTCGTTGCAAAGACCATTGCCAGAGCTTCTGCCATGTCCATAAACTGACGTATCGGATTTTTTTTATAAAAAGAAAATAAATTAGAGGAAGAATAATGAAAAGGTGAACAGTCAATCCGCCCGCTATGGTAGTCATATACAACCCAACGGCCTTAAAAAAATTCTCCACCCATATTTTGATTGCCTAGCTTCACAGCTAATTAAAAAACTCCAATAGGGGCTATCAAAATAACTACCCCAGTCATTTCCATCAGGACTTGAAAAAAATTCTCACAAACCTTAGATAAAAAAATTTTACTTTTTCCTTTAAAACAATTCAGACAAATTCCAAAAGCTAACGAAAAAAATATAATCGCTAACATGTCT
>CAWVUN010000214.1:0-4235 GCA_963932495.1 uncultured bacterium | reverse complement strand
GACCAAAGCTTCCCCTCGTATCGATCCTTTTCATCGTGAAGATAAACGAAAAGGATACCCAATCCAAAACCAATATAACCTGAAATCAAACTTAAACTTCTTACTTTCTTGGGTTGTTTCGACGCCCTGTAATAGTTAAGGTGAATCCCTTTTAATAAATTTAATAATGCACAAGGAATAAAAAATAATACCGCTATTACTGGTAAATCTAGTAGCGAGGCGATCTGATTCGGCACTAAAAAGATAACTATTTGAAAAAGTATAATGGATAAGAGAGGTAAAAGTAATGATGTGCCTAGAAAAGACTTAAAATCGTTTTTTTGTTCAAAATAATATCTTCCTACGGACGTCTCGAGATTAAGAGTGCACAAGACGCTGAAGATAAGGGCGTAGGCACTGAAGATATTTAGTATCCCGTAATCTTCTGGCGTTAATAGCCGTGTTAGAATTGGAATCCCGATAATACTAAGACCTTTCAAGGCAATGCTACCTGATAGATAAGTCCAACTATCTTTTAATGTCTTTCCAAAGTCCCCCTGTAAAATTTTTAATCTCAAATGAAAAACGTTCTTCTCAATTTAACAAACCCCGAATGTAATCACTGATTTGAGAAGAAGATTCTCCTTCAACATCGGTTAACTTAGTCCTCAAAAATTTTCTGACTTCTATCCCAAAAAAATCGAAGTCCCGGTTTCTTATTCTATTGATCAAGGCATTTGCAGAAGGAATATCATTTACTAAAAATTTGTAATCTTCTAAATTTCGTTTAGCAAAATTAAATTCTCCGTTAGGGTTAACTAAAATAGTACAAACTCCCGAAACCATGAATTGGAATGCCAGTGAGGACCAATGTGTGATAACCATTTCAACCGAATCGGGTTGCAGATTATTTTGAATTACAGTTACACCCGGGAGTTTGTTTTTCACAAGATCCAGATCCCCAAGCGGGTGAGCCTTAACCAAGAAGTTAAAATCTGGATTTTGATCAATAACCTTTCTATAAAATCTAAGGTATTTATAGAAGGAGTTTCGGCCAATATACTTCTCTTTGTTTAGGATGATCAAACAAGTATGTGGTCGATTTTTAAAGGCTACACATTTTCCTTTTTTCCAAAACTGATCAAATAAAGGGGATCCAATCGCCAAATACGCTGAATTGCGATTCCTTTTTATGTGATTTATCCAACTCTCTGACCATAGCAAATAATGGATATTTGGATTACTTAGACCCTGATCTTTCGAAGGTAATATTGGCAGTCTGAAAATTGACTCATAAAGTTTATATTTTAGTTCTGATAAGATTCCTTTCTTTTCCAAAACATTCTTGAAAATAGCGGCCGGTTGTAGCCAAACCTTTGTGATGTGCGATCTATAATTACACACCATCTTAACATTCGGACTATTTGGATTAATGAAGATACAAAGGTCGGGTTTAGTTTTATCTAAGATATCTAGAAAACAAAATCTCCAATGGATTTTTTTAAAGAAGTTCCCCCAAATCCTTTTTAATTTACAAACCGGATTAGAAAGTTTTTCAGTATTTAATTGAACTGGACCTAAGGTCAGGTACTGTTCAAATACTTCGGTTTTCTTTTTACGATCGAGCTGTTCAGATTTGTCATAGGTGATGCCACTTCTAAAATCTGACTCAAAGTAGACACAATTAAAATCCCGTTCCAAAACCTCTACTAATTTTGAATAAAGTCCTGTTTCTAAATACCTATTTTGATCTGAAAGAAATAGGATAGTCTTCATGTCGGCCTATGATTTCTCTTTTTAATTACCCCTACTTTGACTATCCAAAAGTTTATTTAGCAACATTCTACTTGCCCTCAAAATAATCAGCAAATCCTTGTGCGCCATTAAATTTTGGGGGCGTTCTTTTGGTGAGAAAATCGCAGTAAGATCTATCTATTCTTTCAAAGACATCAGATACGTCGTCGGCAAAACCCGCTTCATCACCAAGATGATAATCTTTTAGAACTCTTAAATTTCTTTTCATTTCATGGTTATCTGGCTCTGAAATCGAAAGAATAAAAACCCCATGCCTTAAACAGTCCGTCACAGTTCCTACGCCAGGACGTATTAAGGCGAGCGATAATGACGAGTACATGTCCTCATCGAAAACCGCTCTAGTGATCCAAGGAGGGCACTTTTTTGGCAAAAGTGCTTCATCAGCATATATCTTCGTAAAAGTTTTGGGTGATGACTTTTTTGAGAGGGCTGAAACCCACTGCCGGAGATGTTGGTTTATAATATTATTTTTCCCACCACTAATTAGAAGCGCCCCATATTTCAAAGAGTTTTTGGGAGGAGTTGAGACATTTCCTATCAACCCGATCGGTAAAAATTCTGACGACGCCTTCAGTTCGTCGGAGACAAAGAATTCTGCAGCAATATGTTTCGGTCGGTATTTAAATATTAAATCTTCACAGAAATGTTTATAATCACGGTCTATATTAGGAATGTCTGTGTGCCAAAAAAAGGAGCCGGATAAGATCGTGTCATTTCTTAAGGTCAATAATTCAGGTAGATTATCCGAAACTACATAATCAAAGGATTTTAGGTCGGGCATTGATGTAAGCCAATTCAGCCATTGAGACATGGAATTATCAGGACGACTGCTAGTATTGAGAAAGTGTAAATTTAACTTCGCCTGCCCCCCATAGAGATCCGAAAATTTTGACAGCCCATCTTGTGGACCAAAAAGTTCGACAAAATGTCCTCTTTTGACTAATTCTAAACTATATAGATAACATCTTTTTATATGACCAAAACCATGGTCACAAGAAATGATCGCAATTTTTCCCATTTGCTATTTATTACTTAAGAAGCCCATTGTCGCATATTCTACACCTTTAAGAGAATTAAATGTGTTAAAGTCCAGTTGCGACCAACCATCAAAAACCAATTTTCCTCCACCTTTCTTAACCAACGTCAGAAAGTTTTTCGGAATATTATTTGGATGATTATTCATCAGTAATACGACATCTGAATCTACAATGTCATTTTCTAAATTACCTGCTTCTACGTTAGGCAAAACCTTCTTCCACTCCTTCGGTGAAATAACGCTATCATAGCCAAAAACCAACGCTTGCTTGTCAAGTAGTGCTTCAGCCACAAAAACTGAGGAAGAGCTTCGTAAATCATTGGTTTCTGGCCAGCCTTTAAAGGCTAGGCCGACGATTAAAATCTTGGAATTTCTGATCTTTTTCCCAACTTTATCCAAGTATCGTTCTAGCTGTGTAAGAACGTAAGACTGGGCTTGATCGTTGATCAATCTAGCAGTCACCGCAAGACGTGCGTGCCCAGCATTTGGGTCTACGGAAGCAAAAAGAAAGGGGTCCTTGGTAAGGCAATAGCCACCAACTCCTGGACTGGGTAAGGAAATTGGATTCCTCGGATATCCCTCGTTAGCCGCATTAATAAGCTTAAATGAGTTGATGTTAAATTGATCGCTCAGCATTGCGACAGCATTTGCAAAAGAGAATGCTAAATCTCTATAGCTATTGTTGATTAGTTTAACTAGTTCCGCAGCTTCCAAAGATTCAACTTGAACGACCGAATCGGTAAGAGAAGACCATAGCTCCATAGATCTACGAGCACAATGCGCAGTTAGCCCGCCTACGATTTGAGGCAAGGTTCTAAGCTCCTCCATAGCCTTGCCCTCAGCAGTCCTTTCCGGCGTGAAGGCCAAATGAAAATCAGTCCCCGCCTTTAAGCCAGAAACTTCCCCTAAAATCTGGCGCACTACATTTCTAGTTGTCCCGACAGGAACGGTAGATCTCAACATAACAACGTCACCGCGTTTCAATCTCCTTCCGATCGAACCAACAACGTCTTCAAGAGCTTCGAGGTTTACAACTCCTTTATTATCTACTGGCGTACCTACAGCAACGATATGATAATCTACCTTTTCATTGTTCAAATCTACAGCAAATACGAGCTTTCCTAACTCCTGAGTAGTGTTGACGACATCATTTAAAGAAGGCTCAATGACGTGAAGCTGGTTTTCTCTCAAACTTTCGATCAAAGACTCCTGAACATCCACTCCATAGACTTGATGTCCAAGGTTCGCCAAGGCAGCAGCAAGCGTTATCCCTACAAACCCTTGGCCATATACAGCAACATTCTTAACACTGTCTTTAGCCGTAGAAATTAAAGAAAGATAACTTAATACGTTTACCAATTTCCCCGCTTCATCAACAACAATCACGTCGCGTAATGAGCAATTT
>CAWVUN010000213.1:0-4236 GCA_963932495.1 uncultured bacterium | reverse complement strand
TGGAAGAAGAACAAATTGGCGAAGAAGGATGTTTGAGTATCCCTGAAATTTTTGCGGAGATCAAACGAGCCAATCGGGTGGAAATGAAGGGTGTCGATTTGGATGGAAATGATGTTCGATTAGAATCAGAAGGTTTTTTAGCGCGTGCCTTGCAGCATGAAATGGATCATCTGGAAGGAATTTTGTTTTGGGATAAATTGAGTCGTATCAAAAGAGATATTTTAAAAAGGAAATTTAAAAAGAGACTGCGCGAATGAAAGAAGACTCATAATAATTTTGATTTACATGCATAGAGCTGGGAAATAATGAAAATTCTTTTTTGGGGAACGCCAGAATTTGCGGTTCCTACTCTGAAACGTTTATATGAAACCGGTCACGATATAGTTGGAGTCGTAACTCAACCTGACCGTCCCAAAGGGAGAGGTAGAGCTTTAAAGCAATCTCCAGTTAAGCTCTTTGCTTTAGAAAAAGGACTGAAAGTTTTCCAACCAGAGAAAGCCTCTAATCCGGAATTTATTTCCGACCTTTACGAATTACGCTCTGACATGTTTATTGTAATTGCATACGGACAAATTTTGCGGTACAAAGTTTTGGAAATACCCAAATGGTTTTGTATGAATATTCACGCTTCTTTACTGCCAAAATATCGTGGGGCTGCTCCAATAAATAGAGCAATTTTGAACGGGGATAAAAAGACAGGAATCACAACGATGAAGATGAATGAGGGAATGGACACGGGCGAAATGCTTCTGAAAAAAACTACGCCCATCAATCCAGAAGACGACGCGGCTACGCTTGCGGAACGTTTGTCCAGTATAGGAGCCGACTTAGTCATCGAGACTTTAAACTCGTTGATTCAAGGAAAATTAGAATTGCAGCCGCAAAATGATTCAGAAGCAACTTTGGCCCCAAAACTAAAAAAAGAAGAAGGATTAATCTCGTGGGTGAAAAATGCTGAAACTCTCCAAAATCAAGTACGAGGTTTTTTCCCTTGGCCAGGAGCTTATACATTTTATGGATCCAAAAGAATTTCTATAATTAAATCTGAAGTCACTTCAGGGGATATAGAAGATAAACCTGGAGTGGTTGCAAGAGTTTCTGACTATGGTATTGAGATAGGAACGGGAGAAGATCGTTTAATTGTCAAAGAATTAAAGCCTGAAGGAAGAGGCGAAATGTCGGCTCAAAGTTTTTTGAGGGGCAATCCTATTTCTAAAGGTGAACAGTTTTTGGATGCGGCTGTGAAGCCTATTTCCAATTAAAAGGAGCGGTTCATGCCACGTGCATTAGTAACGGGTGGAGCAGGGTTTTTAGGCTCGCATTTATGCGATTTCCTCCTAGCAAAAGAATATTCGGTTATTTGTCTGGATAACCTTATCACGGGTAGCGAGGATAATCTTGCTCATATTAATAGCCCTAAATTTGAATTTATTCGCCACGATGTTTCTAAGTTCATTGATATTGACGGGGATTTAGATTGTGTTTTTCATTTCGCTTCTCCCGCAAGTCCTCCCGACTATTTGAAATATCCAATCCAAACTCTCAAGGTAGGTTCACTAGGGGTTCATAATACTCTTGGTGTAGCTAAAGCGAAGAAAGCAAGTTATTTAATAGCTTCCACCTCTGAAATATATGGCGACCCAGAAGTACATCCGCAAACCGAAAATTACTGGGGGAATGTCAACACGGTTGGACCTCGAGGAGTTTACGATGAAGCCAAGCGTTTTGGCGAGGCTATGACGATGGCTTACCATAGGAGTCACCAGATAGACGCTAAGATAGTTCGTATTTTTAATACCTACGGCCCAAGAATGAGGCTGAACGATGGCCGAGCAATACCTAATTTTTTGATTCAGGCATTGACTGGTCAAGATTTGACGGTTTATGGTGATGGTTCTCAAACTAGAAGTTTTTGTTTTGTCGATGATTTAATTCAAGGTATTTTTAAACTGAATATTTCGGAAGTTAACGACCCTGTTAATATTGGAAATCCAATAGAAATGAGTGTCCGAGAAATGGCAGATAAGATTATAGAAGCAACTGGAAGCAAGAGTAAGATTGTTGAGTTACCACTCCCCCAAGACGACCCGAAAGTTAGAAGACCAGATATTTCCAGAGCAAAAAAGCTATTGAATTGGGAACCGAAAGTTCTTTTGGATCAGGGGTTGGCTTCAACTATTGAATATTTTAAAAAAGCGCTCCAAGCTAAAAGTTCCAGTTAATTGTGAATAATGATAAATACTCTATCAAGGATTGGCCGGAAGAAGAACGACCCCGAGAGTGGTTAATAAAATAAGGAGGAGCAGCTCTTCCCGACGCTTAATTATTGAGCGTAATCATTGGTTTTGGAGATGCGATCACTAAGCGAAATACAATAGATTTCTGTCGAGATTTATTAAAAGATTTTGGCATGATCAATCAGATTGATGGTGCTTCCATAAATGCATTGTGTTTGGTACAAGGTTTGGCGAGGCTAAAGCCGCACAAATAAAAGCTGCGTTTGAGTTAGGTAAGAAATTATTTTCTTAATGAGATCAAGCTCAACCCAAGTTTGGATGAAGTTAGTATTTTGTAGATTATTACTCTCCTTTTTTGAAAAATTTCAAAAAAGAAATAGTAAGGGCCGCTTTACTTAATCCTAAGTTAAAGCTAATCAAATATATTGCACAGTGCCCGAAGGTATATTAAACGCTAGCTTGGTCCACCCCAGAGGGGTTATGTTGGCGGCTATTAAAAATCTGCAGCTTCGATTGTTTTGGTTCATAATCATCCAAGCGGCGACCCAACTCCCAGCCAAGCTGATATCGAAATCAAGCATCGGCTACGCAAAACTTTAGAAATTATTGGGATAAGAATGATAGATCATATTATTATTGGAGTCGGAGTGTTTTACAGTTTTGCCGATGAAGGCATGATATAGATTAATTAAGGTTTTTTAGTATGGAAGAAATTAAACGATTTTTGAATGAAAGCGCGGATTTGAAGCGAGTCATAGCGGACACGTTAGCAGAGGATATTGAAAAAGCCATAATCATGATTCGTTCTAGTCTTGATAGTGGGGGAAAATTACTTTTAATGGGAAATGGCGGTAGCGCTGGAGATGCTCAGCATATTGCCGCAGAGTTAATCGGACGTTATAAAAAAGAACGACCTGCCCTTCCTGCAATCGCTTTAACTGTGGATACATCGGCATTGACGGCTATTGGAAATGATTATGGATACGATTATGTATTTGAAAGGCAGGTTGAAGGGTTGGCGCAAAGTGGAGATATTGTTTTAGGTATTAGTACTAGCGGTAATTCAGAAAATGTAGTCCGCGCTTTAAAAAAAGCAAAAGAAAAAGGCGCAAGAACAATCGCCTTATTGGGGAAAGGTGGTGGTAGAGCTAAAGAGGAAGCTGAAATTGCAATTATAGTTCCTTCTATCGATACTGCTCGTATTCAGGAAGCTCACATTACGATTGGGCATATTATTTGCGAAATACTAGAAAGTAACGTTTAAATCTATTGGATTAAAAATTTTTCTTGAGATCCTAAGAAAATTTTTTGATAGGCCTATTTTAAGTTGATAGGCATTAAAACCTATGAAAACTAAATTCAAACATTTTTTTGATAGTAAAAAGCGGCCTAAGGTCCTTGTTGTTGGTGATGTTATATTAGATGAATATATTTGGGGGAGCGTTAACCGGGTTTCTCCTGAGGCACCCGTCCCCATTTTGGAATCAAAATCTGAAAACATGGCTCTTGGAGGAGCTGCTAATGTGGCCAATAATTTGGTAGCCCTTGGTTGTGAGGTTTATCTCGCGGGAGCGATTGGTCAAGATGAAAAAGGGGATAGGTTGTTAGGATTGATTAAGGAGCGTGGAATAAAAACCGAAGGTATTTATCGCTTTGTTCACCGACCCACCACCAGCAAAATTCGAGTGATTGCCCATAACCAACAAATTCTTCGAATTGATAAAGAAGATAATAGACCAATCACTGAAGAAACCGAAAAGAAATTTATTCAATTTGTGAATAAAACTTTGCCAGAGATGGATGGGGTTATTTGCTCGGATTATTTAAAGGGAGTGTTAACGCCCAAGATTTTGAATGCTGTAATGCACCGAGCTAAAAACTCTAAAAAGCCTGTAATTATAGATCCTAAGAATACAGATTTTTCCTTCTATCAAGGGGCTACGATTATCACTCCTAATTTGAAAGAAGTCGAAGCGGCGTCTCCTATTAAAATAACAAA
>CAWVUN010000212.1:0-4245 GCA_963932495.1 uncultured bacterium | reverse complement strand
AGACGCCTACAGACCATACAGGTGTAATGGGTCCTGAGGCGCGCAGTCATCTTTTGGATGAATTAACAAGAGTTGACGAACAACGTGGTCGTTTGGATCTGGAAAAAGGAAAAATCATTCTTGAACATGGCGCCAAAACTCTGAAAGAGTTAGGCGTTGAAATAGTAAATCTTATCCATCGACGGGGTAGCCTGGTTGAAACAATCCAGGAGTTTGAAGATTCAGTTGAAATAATCTTTGTGGGCAAGCGCGGTGAGCATGCGAATAAAGAATCTCTTTTTCTGGGATCAAATCTGGAAAAAGTTGCGCGTTCTATCCACAAACCTCTCTTCATTGTTTCTTCCGTTGTACGTCCGATCAAACGCTTCTTGATAGCATACGATGGTAAAAACAGCGTGCATAAAGCAATCGACTACATTATCCAGCATCCTTTGGTAAAAAAGGATTTGGAGTGTCACATCCTGGCTGTTGAGCGTGAAGAAGGCGATATAGCAACATCGGAGGCGGAGCAAACTTTGCGCAATGCTGGGTTTACACCCATACTCAAGACTGAACAAAGTCAACAAATAGATCAAACGATATCTTCCTACGTGGTGGACAATGAAATTGATCTTCTGATTACAGGAGCATACAGTCACTCACGTATGCGGGGCCTGTTACTCGGAAGCACAACAGCATCGTTAATCAAGGCTTGCAAAGTACCACTGTTACTATTCCGATAGGCGATTTTTCACTCTTCTTCTCTGCACGTTAGGAGCTTTATGTTGTCGTCTGTGGGTAACTGGTCCTTTGCCGGTATGTTTTTTAAAAGCTGGGTTGAAAGCGGCGAGAGATTGATAGCCCACGGATTCCGCGATTACTTCAACAGAATGAGCCGATTCTTCGAGTATCCGTCTCGCTTTTTCCAATCTCCATTGAGTTAAGTAATTAAGTGGAGCCATGCTAGACAATTTTTTAAATTGCTCGGGAAGTATCGTTCGCGGCATTCCTGCCTCTTTTGGCAAATCCGCAACAGTCAACTTATGTGTGGGATCTCGATTAATAGCTTTCAAGCTGCGTCATAATCGGCGATCAGCTAGAATTGTTAAGAGGCCATATTTCGGCTGTTCTTGATCTAACCACGCATTGATCACCTGAATGAATATGATTTTGGTCAATCGTTTTACAATTGCTTCAGTACCGAATTGACCAAACTTTGCCCCTTGCTCTAAATATTGCAATGTTAAATCGAACCACGACCCTGAAACTACATTACCTTCTCGTACCCCCATATGATAGGGTAATCCATCCAGCAGAGGGTGTCGCGTATGAGCGTCGAAGGAAAGATGTCCGCAAACCATTAGTGTTTGATTACCCGAATCTTTCCCCACTCTTACCCAATATTCTTCCCGAACAACGAAGTGAAAACGAATCACATTCTTATGTTGTGGAACGAGGATCCCCCATGGCGGGTTGAATTCAATAGAGAAGTAAAGACTTCCTTCTAGACCAAGAAGGGTTAATTGGCAATGAGATTGAAGAAGTTAAAAATCAACTAACAGGTTCGGTTTCCAAAACTTTGGCAACTAAATCGTATTCCAATGTTCTATCAATTTGCATCTGGATGATTTGGCCGGGCTCAACATCGCTTTCTTCTATAATAATTTGACCGTCGATTTCCGGAGCTTGGAATGTGGCGCGACCTGTCACTAAAAAGCTTTGTTCTTCCATGCCTTCCACTAATACGGGATAAGTTTTTCCAACTCTTTCTTGGTTTTTGCGGAAAGAAATTTCTTTTTGAATTCGCATGAGTTCATTTTTGCGTTCCTCTGCAAGTTGGGTAGGAACTTTGTCAGTATAATCAAACGCCGAAGTTCCTTCTTCATCTGAGTAAACGAAAATACCGACATGATCAAATTGGGCTTCCTCTAGAAAATTTGCGAGCTTTTGAAACCGTTCTTCAGTTTCTCCTGGAAACCCAACTATGAATGTGGTTCTTAAAGCTACATCAGGGATTTTATTTCGACAATTTTCGATCATATTTCTGACAAGGGTCTCGGTTTCTTGTCGTTTCATAAGTTTTAACATGTCGTTGTCGATATGTTGGAGCGGTACGTCGATGTAATTGCAGACTTTCTCTTCGTCGCGTACGCATTCAAGAAAGGCTTCATTGATTAATGTGGGGTAGCAATAAAGCAACCGAAGCCAATCGACGCCTTTTACTTTTGCTAATTCTTTTAGTAACTGAACCAACCCGTTTTTGAGTCCTAAATCGTTTCCATAAAGTGTTGTCACCTGAGAAACAAGGTTGAATTCACGAACTCCTTTGGCGGCTAAAGCTGTCGTTTCTTCGACAATCGATTCAATTGTTCTACTGCGAAAGGCACCTCTAATTTTAGGGATATAACAGAAGGCACATTTGAACGAGCAGCCTTCTCCGATTTTCAAATAAGCGGAATAGAATGGAGTGATTAATTCTCTTTGTCCGTAGGCTTCAAAGTATTCGGGAATTAGCGACGGTCTGCGATCTTCTTCGGATTCGGTCGATTCTTTTAACAAAAGATTTTTAAGCTGCGGGTAGCCGTCAACGCCCATTAACAGATCGATTTCGGGAATTTCTTTTACTAGTTCTTCGCCGTATCGTTGAGAAAGACAACCGGTTACAACGAGTTTGGTGCATTTCCCCTCTGTCTTCAACTGCGCCATTTCAAAAATAGCGTCTATAGACTCTTTTTTAGCTGATTCGATAAACCCGCAGGTGTTTACTATCAGGACGTCTGCATCTTCATGGTCTGCTGTCCATTGGTAACCATTTTGCAGTAAATCTCCAAGAGCCAGCTCCGTATCCACGGTATTCTTGGGGCAACCTAAACTCACCATTCCTATTTTTTTCATCCAGCCTCTACTTTTGTTTGCAAAATTCTATGATATTTTTAAAAGACTTTGTCTAGTTCGCATTAGCCCTCACCGACTTTTTTCTTCATTCTTTTAACCAGTTCTAAATATCCTTTGGATTTAATCACTTTTCTGAATTGGGAGCGAAGGTTATTGCGCATACTAACTCCGTCCAAAATAACATCGGTGATCTGCCAAACGCCTTTATTTGCTTGAAGAGTAAAGTCGATGTCCACTTCGCCATCATCTGGGCTTGTTACGGAAATGGGAACAGAGGCTTTGTTTTCTTCTATTTCGCTATCTAAGAATTTAATCTTAAGATTAGCGAAAAACTGAGCAGAACTGGGAAATGCAATATTAACAAAAATCTCACTTAGAAGCGAGATAAAGGATTTTTGTTCTTCTAGAGTTCGTTTTTTCCAATATTTACCCAAAGTCTTTTGGCTCACTTTTTCCAAATCCATTAAGGCAAGCGCTTTTTGCGAGGATACTTGGTTTGTTTCAATTTGTTGAGGAGTTAGTCCATCGCTTTTTTTAATATGTTGAATGGACCCCATTAATTCTTTTACCGTTTGTCCTGGAGTGAGGTTTTGATTTTTCGCCCATGCAAAGTTTGTCCAAAAAATAAGAGCGACCATTATGGCAATGGTTTTAAAAGTATTTCTTAAGGGCATATGGGTTCTTTCAAAAAAACTTCGGTCAAATGGTGCAACAGGCAATAAATCCGTGATTTAAATTTGGACTCATTAATATTATAATAAAGAAAAATTGAGTATGTAAACAATATTACGTTGGATAAAAAGTTTTATAATGTAATGAGGTTGAGGTTTTGAAAGACTCTGTGAATATAAAAACATGAAAAATCTAAAAAAATAGAAAAAACGATGGCTAATCAGGTGACAAAACTATTATTATCGATAACGATTATTTTCTTTGCTGGACTGCCAAGGCTTTCTATAGCCGCCGACCTGGAAGCTTTAGATAAGAACTATAGAAGCAGGAACTCATTTCAGTATTTCGAAGACTTAGAGAAAAGCATAAAGACTCTTTTGCAAAACGAACCAAACTCGTCGGAATTGTATTGGCGGTTGGCCAGGACTCAATTTTATATGGGCAATCGATCAGGGTTTGAAAATGCCCAAAAACGTTTTTACTTCACCTGCCAAGAAAATGCAGAACGCGCTTTGGCGATTAGTTCAAATTCAGCTGAAGGTAGCTATTTTAACGCCATATGTGCTGGTAAGGTCAGTCAAATGGATGGAATTTGGAGCTCTTTTACGTTTATTTTAAATTTTAAAGAGCAAATGGAGCGGGCGGTTCAATTAGATCCAAATTTAGAGTTTGGCGGTCCTCATCGAGCACTGGGTAAAT
>CAWVUN010000211.1:0-4252 GCA_963932495.1 uncultured bacterium | reverse complement strand
AAACCTTTTTCATTTCATTTAAAGCTTCTTCTCCGATCATATTTCTATATCCTAAATAAAATCAAACTGCTTTTTAATAGATAGAAAAAGTATCAAAAATCGCTAAAGCTTTCAACCAAGTCTGTTAAGCTTCTGCAAAATGTTGAGAATTTATGTTTTAAGATTTAAACTTGTTTGTCTGTTCTAATTCACTTTTGCTTTCTTACTATCTAAATGTCCGTTCTAATTAATTGCCAGAATCTCCACAAATCATTTGACTATCACACCATATTTGAAAACCTAAGTTTTAGCGTTTTTCAAAATGATAAAATTGGAATCACTGGCGACAATGGTTCAGGTAAAACCACTTTATTAAATATTTTAGCCAAGACTGAGTCTGCTGACAAAGGCATTGTTTCTTTTCAGTCAGGTCTCAGAGTTTTTCACGTTCCTCAAAACTTTTCTCACAAATTAGAATCGACAATCCTAGAAACAATCCTTCAATCAAACTCAAATACAAGTGTTTCTTCTGATGAGTTTGAACAACAGTCCTTAAAATATTTAACCCAGGCTGGCTTCAAAGATTTCTCAATCAAAGTAGGAAACCTTTCCGGAGGATGGAAAAAACGACTGGAAATAATAAGGGGGTTAGCCAACGAACCTGATGTCTTGTTATTTGACGAGCCGACAAATCACTTAGACGAATCGGGAATAGATTGGTTAGAAAAAATCTTACAAAAATCTTCTTTCGCTTGGGTACTGGCAAGCCATGATCGTTATTTTTTAAATATAACGGTGAAAAAAGTTGCCGAGATCAACCGAGCATATCCTAATGGAGTCCAAGTAGTTGAAGGTGGATATGACAATATCCTAAATTTCCAAAAACAATTCTTTGAATCACAAAGCCAATTGAAACAATCGTTGTCCTCAAAAGTACGAAGGGAGGAAGAATGGCTTAGTAGAGGACCAAGAGCTAGAACAACTAAAGCCAAGTTTAGGATTGGAGATGCTGAACGTCTCAAAACCGAATTGCAAGAGACTCAAAATAGGCTTAAAGTCCAAACCGTAAAAATCGAATTTGAACATTCCCAACGGAAAACAGAAAAACTGATCGAAACAATTAATCTTAATAAAAGTTTTGAAGAAAAAATAATTATTAATGACCTTAATCTCATCATCAAAAAAAAACATCGCCTTGGTATTTTAGGAGCCAACGGCTCAGGGAAATCCACGCTATTAAAATTGCTTCAAAAAGAGCTAGCTCCTAATTCTGGACAAGTCTCACATGCTAAAGAATTAAAGATTATTTACTTCGATCAAAACCGAGAACATTTAAACCAAGACTCCTCGCTGCAAGAAGCTCTCTCTTCTACCGGTGATTCTGTTATATACCGTGATCACTCAGTACATATTGTTACCTGGGCAAACAAATTTCGATTTCCGAAAGATAAACTTCCGTTAAAAGTCAAAGAATTCTCAGGAGGCGAACAAGCCAGGATTTTAATTGCAGGTCTAACTTTAAAGTCTGGAGATGTTTTGCTCTTAGACGAGCCGACGAACGACCTTGATATCTCTACCTTGGAAACATTGGAAGAAAGCTTAATCGATTTTCCAGGTGCCCTTATCATAGTTTCTCATGATCGATATCTAATAAAAAAAGTTTGCGACACTTTTCTAGGTCTAAAAGGGAATGGCGAGGCGGCAATTTATTCTGATTATTCACACTGGGAATCTGAAATTTCTAAATCACCTATCGCTAAAAAAACTTCAAAAAAACCGGCTAATAAGAAAAAAACATCCAACGATAAATCAAAACGTCTTTCTTATAATGAGCAAAGAGAGTTTAGCTGTATGGAAGAAAAAATACTCGTCGCCGAATCAGCCCTAGAGGAATTAGAGACACAGGGACAAACTAATTCTAAATCGGCCACACCACAAGAAACCGAAGAATACTATTCTAAGTTTCATCAAGCCCAACAAGAAGTGGAAAACCTTTATGCGAGATGGGCTGAACTTGAAGAAAAAATGAAATAAATGAACATGACTAATATACTTTCAACATTCATGCTAGAAAAACTAAGACAAGGATCATATTCCCTTGGCTAATGAAATAGGCTTTAATTTTGAAAAAACAGGGGCTGCTTATTTAGCAGCCGAAGGGTTCTTGGAACAACTTAAAAATGAGCTCGATGGAATAACTGCAATCCACGAAAATCTCATACTTACCGACCGTCCAGTTCAACAAACCTTTTGGTCTCAAAATATATGGAAAGCCCCTACCCTAATTCCCATTGAATCCATTAAAGATGGAGCTCGTAAGCTCAAAAGTATTCAACGTAATTGGAAGCTATACTCATATCAACTTCACCGGCGAGCAAAGCTAATTGAAGAAAACTTACCTCACGTTACAACCAACCTCATTGAGTTTCCAAACTCAAAAGTTCACACAAGCCTTGGGTCCTGGACACTTTTAACCTTTAATACTATCTTAGCCTCGGCAGATTGCTCCAGTCTATTCCCGAACGGCGAAGTTTGCTTTATAGAAGATAAAGTTGGTCCTCCCAATAGAGCCTATCTGAAATTGCAAGAAGCCTTAACAGTAATTGGAGATTCTCCGCAAACCGGTGAATTTTGTTTGGATATTGGAGGGAGTCCGGGTGGTTGGGCATGGGTATTACAAAAACTTGGCGCACAAGTTTTGAGTATAGATCGTTCCCCCCTCGATTCTAAAATCGCAAAACTTCCTGGAGTTGATTTTCTTAAAAAAGACGCTTTTGCAATTAAACCTTCTACTATTAGCGACTATTGCGATTCCAAAAAAGTAGATTGGCTCTGCTGGGATGTTATCTGTTTTCCAGAAAAATTGCTAGATTGGCTAACTCTCTGGATAGAGCCTGGCATCTGTAAGAACTTTATCGTCACTATTAAGTTTCAAGGGGAAAGTCATTATGAAATATTGGAATGCTTCAGCAAAATTCCCGGAAGTAAGCTCGTTCATCTTTATCATAATAAACACGAACTTACATGGATATTGACGAGAGGTTCTGATTAAGAAATGAAACCATCTAAAGTTAATTTACCCTATCAGATACAATCTGCAATAACAGCGACACTGGAAACCAAAAAGCTCGCAGATATCAAAAATGCATACAATGACTTGTCTTATAAATATAAAAAACAAACTGGCAGTTATTTTAAATCGATTGAACATTGCCTAGCATATTTGTCCGTTCGAGCCCCTTCGACCTTTGGAGCTATCAAAAACGTATTGGAATCGTTAAAAACCTATTCCAACTTTGAAGATATTTCTAGTTTTTTAGATGCAGGAGCCGGTCCTGGTTGTGGACTTTGGGCAGTAATAGACAACTTTGAAAAATTAAAGCAAACAACGTTAATAGAAAAAAGTAATTTAATATCTGAAATTGGCAAATCAATTTTAGAGACCTCTGATTATTGTAACGCTGAATCTATTCGCTGGATACAATCCAATCTGACAAATCTAAACAGAGAATTAGAACCGCATGACTTTGTATTGGCTTCGTATTCGTTAGGAGAAACTCCAAACTATCTTGAAGTTGCAGAATCTCTTTGGAAGCTTACCAAAAAGTGGCTGGTCATTATAGAGCCTGGCGACCCAACAAGTTTTGAACGTATAAAAAAAATTCGTAACTACCTTATCGAAAAAGGAGCTAACCTCGCAGCTCCTTGTCCGCATAGTCGGGATTGTCCTTTATCTGAAAATGATTGGTGCCATTTTTCACAGAAGATTTTACGTAGCGAAATACATAGAAAACTAAAGTCGGGTACTTTATCTTACGAAGAAGAAAAATTTTCGTATCTCGCGTTTACCAGAACGGGTCTTCCCGAAAAATTACCACGGGTAATAAAGCGCCCTATCAAAGCTTCAGGGCATATTTTACTCGATCTATGCACTTCAACAAATGTTAAGCGTAGAACCGTTTCAAAAAAGAATAAGGAGCAATATCGAGCGGCAAAGAGAATTTCTTGGGGAGATACTTGGGGATTTATTTAGAGATCATGTTAAAAGAGCCATCCAAATCCTCTGGTAGCGTTTTAGGGTCTAAGTTTTGAACCCAGTCAATCATTCTCGCAATGGCTTTATCTCTTGGTCTGAAGTTACTGGCGTATTGGAAAAGCTTCAGGGCCTCGTCAAAATATTTTCCAGATATTTTTCAAAACCACCTGCATAATTATCATAGTAAGCAAAGAGATCCGGTTCGATGTGAGCTATAATAACCCCATACTTTGCCTT
>CAWVUN010000210.1:0-4257 GCA_963932495.1 uncultured bacterium | reverse complement strand
ATCAGCCCACCTGGTTCTAGCTGCTTCTTTTGAAGAGCTGGTTTCATCAAATTAAGAACCACGTCGATCAAACCTTGAGGACGGAAAAATCTTATTGTAAATGCGCTTTTCCTGCGTCAATTTTTGATAGATCCAATAGGTCGTTGATTAATTCAAGTAAATGTTTGCCGCTTTGGTCAATTTGAGAGACATAAGTCGTTTGCTTTTCGTTGAGAGTGCCAAAAAACACCCCTTGCAAAAGGTCTGTATATCCAAGGATGGTATTTAACTGTGTTATCAATTCATGGCCCATGCTTGAAAGAAAATTGGATTTGGCTATATTTGTTTTTTCCGCTTCTTCCTTTGCCAGAATTTGTTCGGAAGTTTTACGCTCAATTATCTGATTTAGAGACTGGTTCCAAGACAATATACTTCCAATGGCCAAAACGGCAAGAGCAAAAAAAACCAAGTTAATATCTGTTTAACTTAAATCCAAGGAGTCTCTCACTAATGAACCCACTTTTTATAAATAGTTTGTCTCTCGTCTTGGGGAATTCAGGCAAAACCCTTTTCCAATATGAAATGTAAAACTAGAGAATCTTTTCGGGAGGCAAAAGACATTTATAACGTAAATCCGATTTCGTCTGTTATTCGGAGATTGGTTATTTTATCTTGTTAAATCATATGAATCGCAATCTCTAAGTTGACAACCATTGCTTCGGCCAAATCAAATGCAACTCTCCTCAGTCCAGTCAAAACATCTGGAGTTGTTTCCAGGTTTACCTTTGGGTAGTTATTTAAAAGATAATCATGGACGGCATAGCCATTTGTCGTCACGGTTTTCAACTATTTAAGGTCTTTCATGGTTAACGAGCCGGTTCTATTATTTTTTATGATAATTACAGCAGATAAATGAGTGAAGGGGGTCTGGTAAACCTCATGTATTTCAAACGTTGAGGGGTTAGCGAAACGCTCGAAAGGACATCTATTTTTTTTCCCTTGGTTAGGTCAAATGCTTGACTCCACGTTTTAATAGGAACTAGACGGAAAGGTATGCCCAGTTTCTTTTCAATAAGATCAATAAAATCTGCGGAAAGTCCTCGGTGTATTTGATCATTATCGAGCCATTCTATTGGAGGAAAATCAGGATCGCCAGTATAGGCAATTTTAGGACTGGCGACAATCCATTCTTTCTCCTCTTCTGTGAGGATGAAAGATCTAATTTCTTTATCATGAGCCAGTAATCGGGAAGCGGAACAGATTATCGAAAGAATCAAAATCAACAGGGAGCATGGACTACCTACTCCGAGAATAAATTTATGGGGTCTCATTAATCAAAAGTTAGATTTTTAAATGTCACAATTGTAATAGCTATTTTTTTCAAAAGAAATGACTAAAACAGTAAGGGAAAGTTAATTAAAATAATAAAAACAGACTTTTATCAAATCTCAAAAACTACTAACTAATTGTGATTATTAATAGTTTTCTCTTTTTTAGCATGTTGTTTATACGGAGCAAATCAATTAATAGTTTTGGGTTTTAATTTGAAAGTACTGTATAAACAGAAGGAAGATTTCACTGGAGATTGACACTTGATTGCAACATTTCTATCAGAATTTGCCACTTTAATGTGGGGTCCTTGGTTATTAATTCTTCTTTTAGGCGTTGGATTTTTTTTAACGATCCGCTTGGGAGGTATTCAAGTCCGGAATTTGTTTTACGCGTTCAGGCTAACTTTCTCTAGAGAACGGGAAGGGCAGGGCGATATTTCACATTTTGGCGCGTTGATGACGGCTATGGCTGCTACAGTTGGAATGGGCAATATTGCCGGGGTGGGAACTGCCATTGCTCTTGGCGGACCCGGGGCCGTTTTTTGGATGTGGATGACCGGAATGGTGGGGATGGCCACTAAATATGCTGAAGGCTTTTTGGCCGTTAAATATAGACAAGTCAATCACTTGGGGGAAATCTCTGGCGGCCCTATGTATTACCTGGAGCATGGGCTGGGCCATAAATGGTTAGGGTGTTGTTTTGCGGCTTTTGGAGCACTCGCCGCTTTTGGTATTGGCAATATGATTCAGGCAAATACCACTGCCGAAGCCGTATCCGAATCTCTTGGAATCAGTAAAATAATTGTCGGTTTTATCATGGCTTTCTTGACTGCCCTGGTAATCATTGGGGGGATAAAGCGAATTGCTGAAGTCGCTTCTTTATTTGTTCCTCTTATGGTGGTTATCTATTTTGCTGGTGCTATTATCGTGATTTTTAATAACCTAGATCAACTTGGATCTGGCGTGCAAATGATCTTTAAACATGCCTTCACAGGGACGGCTGCCACGGGAGGATTTATGGGTGCCTCTCTTAAGCGTACTATTCGATATGGGGTAGCGCGAGGCCTTTTTTCAAATGAATCTGGAATGGGAAGCGCTCCGATTGCAGCGGCGGCGGCTCGAACAAATCAACCCGCCAAACAAGCTTTAGTATCAATGACAGGAACTTTTCTTGATACGTTAGTAGTTTGCTCCTTAACCGCGATTGCTATCAGTTCGTCGGGTGTATGGGTTTCCGGGGAAACTGGAGTCGCGTTGACCATGAAGGCATTTTCAGCAGGATTGCCTGGGGTTTGGGGTAATATGATCGTTACGATAGGAGCTGTGACTTTTGGATTCTCTTCCATTTTAGCTTGGGAATACTATGGAGAAAAATGCTTCGAGTACCTTTTTGGAAATAAATATGTATCTTATTACAGGCATGTTTGGGTGTCATTTGTTTTTGTCGGAGCGATGGTGAAATTGGAATTGGTTTGGAATTTCTCCGACGCTATGAATGCTTTGATGGCAGTCCCTAATCTTATAGGTTTAGTATTATTAAGCGGAACTCTAGCTAAAGATGCTCAAGCTTTTGAAATGGGCATAAAGGATCGTTCCATAAATAAATTTGACTGAAAAAATTATCATGAAACTCAACGCATTCTCAAGTTTCACGGTTTTCCAAAAAAATTTAACTTATAAACTGGCCATCTTTTTTCTTATTTGTTTTCTTTTCAACTCATCTGTTGTTTTTTCTTCTCCTCTTGAAAATCTAATAAAGCACTCGACCTTAAATGAAAAAGTTTGTTCCTATTTGCAATCTTGAGAGTTGTACACTATTAAAGATGAACGATTGTATTTGTTAGGCACTTAAATTCATTTTGAAACGGGTTTCGCTATTGGATTTCAATCGGGAGGCAGGTACTTCGTCGCCAATGATTTTGATTTCAATCGGGACGATTTGATCAGCAATAACCCGATAATTCCTCTCTCCAATATAAATATATTTGGCGAAGCGTATATACAATATAAAAACGATAAAATGTTGGTGAAGGTAGGAAGACAAGTTATCGACACGCCTTTTATTAACCCTGCCGATTCCTTCATGTTTCCGGAGGCCGATTTTAGATATTGGTTAAGGTATAATTTATTGAAAAACCTCGAATTGTCGGCCTTTCATGCAACGGAAGTCAAAATACGCCAGAGCGATACTTTTGATGACGCTGGACAATTTGTTACAAGCAGGCTGGGTGTTGAGTCGACGAATAACGCTAGAATAACTGACTTTGGAGCAAAGTGGAATCAAGGGACGACAAAACTACAAGCTTGGGATTATCACTTCTACGATCTTTTCAATATGATTTATTTTCAAGGAGATTTTAAGTTTGCCAAAATGGTGGGTATTCAACCTTAGTTATCGCTTCAAGGTGGACACGAATTTGAGGTGGAAGAAAGTCTTTTAGGAGAAGTAAACTTCTGGATGTTTGGTGCTTTATTAGGAGCAAAATAGGGCAGGTTTGATAATTGTTATATTATCAATTTCATTCCTAAAGATGTTGGATCATTTCGCAATGGAGCTTTTAATTCCCCTTATAAATTTGCGACAGACGCGCTTTATACAAACAGCCTAGATGGCGTTTTGACTATTAAAGATAAGGCGTTTGTAGGGATTGCTCAAAAAGCTAATATAAAGTTTTCTCCCAATGTAGACCTTTGGATTCGGTTGGTTTCCACGTTTTTTGATATGGATCGTTTCGTAGGAGGCAAAGAATCCGGCGAGCTAAACTTTGACACCGCCTATTAATATGATGGAACCTTCACAAGTTTGGATCACCGATATGGCTTAGGATAGGTCGATTCGCGTTTGGAGTCGGAAAACCGCATTGAAAATAGAATTATATAGCAGTATGATTTTGGAAACTTGCTTTAAAGTTTTGAAACATCATGGGCGTGACGAATGCCTCATGGC
>CAWVUN010000209.1:0-4293 GCA_963932495.1 uncultured bacterium | reverse complement strand
TTTCACAAATTGGTGAAACTGATGGAGGAAGTTCTATTGGAAATATGGCGCGGTCAATTTTGATAGAAGATTTAATTTTCTCTGAGTTATTTCGTGAAGTTTCCCCATTGCGATTTAAATCAATTGAGGAATTACAAAGAGATCCTACCGAAGTGGAACATACTCTTTGGAAAAATATAGGGGTTCAGTGGGTTATTAAATCTCAATATCAATGGGAGCCGGATACAGGGTTTGCCACGCTTATTTTTCGTTTGTTTGATGTTGCCAATAATAAATTTATTATTGGGAAACGCTATCGGGCAAAAAAAGTTTTTTTGAGGAAAATAATTCATAAGTTTGCAGATGAAGCTGTATTTAGGTTGACAGGTAAAAGAGGCGTCGCTAGTACTCGGGTTGCCTTTGTAGGTCGTATAAGAAAAAGCGGAGAGGTGATTAAAGAGATTTTTACGGCTGATATTGATGGCCATAACGTAGCAAAAATGACAGACGATGGCTCTGTTCTTTTGAGACCTACTTGGTCGCCTGAAGGCTCTAGGTTAGCTTTTAGCTCATACCAGAAAAGAAATCCTGATTTATATATGATTGACACAAAAACTAAAAAAAGATGGTTGATGTTAAATCTCCCTGGTTTAAATGCTGCTCCTTCTTGGTCTCCAAACGGAAATGAAATCGCTCTAGTATTAAGCAAAGATCTAAATTCTGAAATTTATTCTTTTACAAAAAACAGAAAATTGCGACGTTTGACAAGGCACTACAGTATTGATACGTCCCCTTGTTGGTCTCCAGACGGCTCTAAAATAGTTTTTGCATCAGACCGATCAGGCTCAGGGTTTCCTCAAATTTATATAATGGATTCATCGAAAGGCGATGAAAATCCAGTGACTAGAATATCTTTTAACTCTTCTCATAACGATAACCCTGTGTGGTCCCCAAATGGAGATAAAATCGCTTATGCTTCAAAAGTTGGGGAAAATTTTCAAATTAAAATTTACGATGTGAAAGAAAGAAAAACATTCATTTTTACGACTGGGAACGCTGATAGAGAAGAGCCTTCTTGGTCTCCAGATGGAAGTTTTTTAATTTTCCAAGAAACCCGAAACAATCGATCTCATTTAGCAATTAAGCGGTTAGGAGGGACTAAAATAAGACGTTTTGTTCCTAAAGGTGGAGGAGGTATTTTAGGAAACTCTCTTGGAGAATTTCATCCAGCTTGGTCTCCTTATTTAAAATGATCTTTTGTTTGATTTGCAGGTATTTTGTCGCATCGCTAATTCGACTTTATTTGCTCTTTATATTTAAATATAATGTAATTATTTCCTAATTAGGAGTTCCCCTATAATTATAAAAATTAGATTTTCTATAGATCAAAACAGATTTATTTATGCTTTAATTGAAGCAAGGTTGTCTGTTTTTGGTGAAATATTAGACTTATCTTGAATTAATAAGCTTAATAATTATTTGAGTGTTGATCTATAAATAATTGAAAATATTGATTTAATCTTATAAAATGTTATGATATTCAGGATATAATGTAATTTAATCACATTTTGGGATTTTTCCCGTTTACATATTGATTTATTGGTAAAAATAATAAAGTTATTTAGTTTAAAATTTATATGAGGAAAATAATGAGAAAATTAAAAACTAGTCAATTATTAATAGGTTTGTTTATTTCCGGTCTAATAGGGGGATGTGCATCAAAACCAACTTCTTTTCCCCCGGATGTAATGGCTAGCAGTGATGGTGATTCAGGTTTTGAGTCTGAAAGGAAAAACTCCAATCCTAACTCACCAAAGATTGAAGATGGATCATTCGCGGATAGAAAGAAGTCAACTCCGGATACAGGATTTAGCATTGAAATACAAGAAAATGAAGTATTTCCTCCAGGTTTAAGTTCTGAAGGACCAGATAGTAATGCTAGCCCCTTGCCAGGTGGACCAGGGTCTCAATCAGGCGGCATTGATAAAGGGTCTCAATCAGGCGGCATTGATGAAGGGTCTCAATCAGGCGGCATTGGTAACGGTCCAACTGTTGGAGAAGGTAGAAGGTCTGGAGGAATTAATGATCTATATGGCAGTTTTGTTCCTCAAGAAGAAAGTAGTCGATCTGGAGGGAATGATGGAAGTAAAGGATTGCCAGGTTCTGGGGGGGCACCTGGTTATTCTGGAGATGCACCTGGAAAACCTTATGAGCCAGAAGCTCAAGTTCCTAGACTGAAACCGTTTGAGCCTAATGAAGATTTACAAGATATTCATTTTGACTATGATAAACACGATTTAGACGCTTCAGCCAAAGGGGTTTTAAATAATAACTCTGGTTGGATGAAGCAAAACCTGTCTTCGAAAGTTGAAATTCAAGGCCATTGTGATGAAAGAGGCACTAATAATTACAACTTGGGACTTGGTGAACGACGGGCCATTTCGATAAAAAAATATCTTATCGCTCGAGGGATTTCCAAAGACCGGCTTTTTACTATTAGCTATGGCGAAGAAAGACCTTTTTGTCAAGATAACACAGAGTCCTGTTGGAAAAGTAATCGACGAGGTCATTTTCTAGTTTCTAACTAGATGAATCGGGTTTAATAAGACTTTTCAAGTATGCCGAAGCGGAAGAAATACCGCTTCGGCATTCTCCCTTCCAAAATCTTTCCTTATTTCGGTGTTTTCTTTTTGCCGAATCTCTTCGAAAAAATGAAACTGCAAGCAATTTTTAGAATTTTTGTTTTGGGTTTATTAATAGTAACTTTCTTTTTCCCATCATTAGGTTTTGCTGGTCTTTTTGAAAATGATGAAAAACGATGGGATTATGTATTCAAGACTTTAAAGAAAATTAATTTAAAGATATCGGATTTAAAGTCAAAAGATTTGATGGCGTTAAAGCAAGCGCAGGGACAAATGTATTCCCAATTAGAAGAGATTCAAAGAATATTGCCAAGTTTGCAAGGGGTTATCGAGGTTAATAGATCGGAGATTGAAAACAGGATTTCTACTTTATTAGGGAAAACCGAAGAAATTCAGGTGCTGACGCTGAAACAAGAAGAAACGATTAAAGGCGACTTAAATTTGGTGAAAGCTGAATTGAACAGCATTTTTCAAACAATTAACTCAAGCCTTGAAAGTCAAAAAACTGGAATTGTAGAAGAGCTAACCCGACAGAAACAAGGTGTTTCGGATGAGTTGCGTCAAATAAGACAAGATATTTCTTCCGACATTAAAGTTTTAGCAGATACCAATAGCCAAAGGATTGGGGACTTCTCTAATGCTCAAGTTGAATATTTAAGCCGTATTTTTGAGAAACTTAATACCCAAAGCGGAATAACTTCCGGCATTAAAAAAACTCTGGAAGAAATGATTCCAGCAATGACCCAAGATAATAAAAATACTCTTGTTCAAATGCTTGCAAAAGTTGGTGAAAGTAAAAAAGAAATTACTGTGCAATCTAAAACCAATCAAATGGCCTTAACTAGTTATTTAAATTCATCAAAAAAACAAAATGACGAATTAATTAAGATTTTGGAAAATACTTTGGAGGCTCAGCAAGCCAATCAAGCTCAACTAGATGGTAATTTTGGACAAATGTCTAAGGTTCAAAACACGATTGATTCCGAAGTAAAAGAACTTATTACACAAAACGGGCAATTGAACAATTCTTTGGGAACCGTAAATGCTTCAATGGCGCGTCTTCAAGAAATATCAAATCAAAATAGCGATAAATTAATTAAAGTTAATGAACTATCGCTGAAAACAGTAATAGATCAATCAAATTATGTGGCGAGTAAGATGGATCGGTCGGCAGAAGCTATTAGCTTAGGCTCGGAAAACTCTCGACAAACAAATGAAAAGCTAGTCAAAATTACAGAAATTTTAAAAAATTCTGCAAATCAATCGAAAGTATTTGATCAAAAATTAGAGGCCACCGTTTCCAAAGTAGTTCTTAGCGAGGCTCAGACAAGAGCGTCTGATGAAAAATTAGCCCAACTTATCGATTTATTTCAAGCAAACGCTGAATTTGCCAAAAAGCTAGAATCCGAATTAAACGCTTCATCGCAAGTTGTGGAGGAAAGTAAAGCAAGTGTGATCTTGGCGAATGAAAAATTGGCAAAATTAATTGAAATATTGAAAACTATTGCGGCTTCGCAAGGAAGGGTAGACGAAGTAGTAATATCTCAAAAGCAATTAACTCTATCTCAAGAGCAGATCATTGCATCACAACAACAAATGTCTTCCGCTCAAAATCAGATGTATGAGAACCAAGGAAATATTGTTGAAACCCAAAAAATATTGGCTAAAGCTC
>CAWVUN010000208.1:0-4297 GCA_963932495.1 uncultured bacterium | reverse complement strand
GCCCTTTCTATCATGGCTATTGGGTTTGTCACTGTTATGCAATTATTTTCTGGAAGCATTAAGTCCATCGATTTATCAGACCAATACCTAAAGGCAGTTTCTCTAGCCAATCATAAAATGGGCGCGTTGGAACTCGACGATTTTTTAACCGAAGAACTCTCTGGAGAGTTCAAAAACGAGCCAGATTACTCTTGGACATTAGATTTAGAGCCGTATGGCGATATTCTGAACAACGAAGAAGAAAATATTCTATTATCCAAGATCACCCTTAACGTTCTATGGGGAAATGACGAAAAACAAAGAAACGTACAAATAGTCACAGTTAGAACTGATGGCTATAGGTACACCCCTTTAGATTCCGTTTTAATTGGAGATAGCACCCCTGGAAGCTCTCTTACAAAAAGCTTAAGTAATATTGCTTCTACATCTCCACCGCCGCCTAGCGACGGATCTCCGCCAGAACCGATATCGACAACTGTGCTCTTTTGCGGTAAAGAAACCACCTTTATAAATATTAGTGGCTTAGGGAGCGGAGTGTCGTCGAACGTTTCGGGCAATTAACTCTATGAAACATGTCAACAACCATAATGGGTTCACACTATTGGAACTCATCGTTTCTCTTGCCATCATAGCATTAATAGCTGGGCTCTCCATGGGCGGTATGCGATTAGGGATTTCTGCAAGAGAAGTAGGAGAAGAGCGTGCAAATATTTACCAAAGATTACGGTTTATTGGCGAACAGATTTCTCAAAAAATAAAATCGGCGCATCCATTATTTATTAAGCCATCACAAAATTTCGATGATATAGCTATAGAAGACCAAAACCCAGATGAAGCTAACAAAGATAAAATCATTGCTTTTGAAGGACGCACAGATTCTATTCGCTTTATTTCTTTTGCAAATGGACTCTCCAGTTTAAAAAAAAGACCCGCGGCTCATGAGGTTTTTATCTATTTAGGCAAGGATCCAAAAAGTGGTGAAACCGGAATTATTATGATGGAACGCGATATCTTTGCCGAAGATGTGTTTTCAGATATAGATCCAAACTCTCCTGCAGTGACACATATTTTATTAGCAAAAGACGTTTCTTACTTAAAGTTCCGCTATTACAAAATGGAAAAATACACGCCAGAAGAACTAGAACAACTTGAAGACAGCACTAAAAATTTTCATAGCGAATGGGTGGACGAAGTGGTTGTAGAACCTACTGAAGATTTAATTCAAGGCTTTAGCGAAACTGAAGCAACTATTGCTTTCCAGGAAAAAAACAAAATCAGCTTTCCGAGAGCCCTAGAAATCTCTCTAGGATTAGAATTTCCAGAAACTCCAGGAAAAACTAAGCGTGAGGAAATATATTACCTACCTCCAACTATCGTTTCGTTTAATTCAGGAGTTGTTCTATCCAGGCCCATTGAAGAAGAAGAGGGAGAAGAACTTGAAGGAACCTAAGCTAAATAATAAAGGGTTGGCATTGATGATGGTTCTTTGGATCCTGATTTTATTAGGAGCCCTTGCAACCGAATTTGCTTATTCTATGCGCACCGAAGTAAACGCGACGAAAAATTATAAAGAAGACATTGAAAGCTACTATTTGGCTAAAGCGGGAATCAATATGGGTATAGCAGAATTATACAGAAAGGCTCGTTTTCATGCTATTCACCCGAAATATGGGTTTATCCAAGGTAATGTAGATCAACCTGTCACGTCAGACTCTGGCGAAGAAGTTTCCGCAATTGAACAAAGTCCGACAATATCTGGCAATGTTGAAGGAGATGATTCCGATTTTGATATTATCCAAAGGATAGACATTCCCTTGGGGAATGGGATCATTAACTATCAAATCAGCGACGAAAATGGGAAAGTCAATATAAACGGAGCCCCAAGAGAAGTTCTCGTTAAAGCACTAGGAGTTTCTGGTTTTGAAATTGGGGAAGAACGCGACATCATAGCCGATTCCATATTAGATTGGATTGATAGTAATGAAAACCATAGGTTAAATGGCGCGGAATCGGATTATTATTTGAGTTTAGACCCTCCTTACGAAGCAAAAAACAGTCAATTCGATAGCCTAGAAGAACTATTAAAAGTTCGAGGAATAACGGAAGAAATATTATATGGTAGTCTTGAAGAAGAACAAGAAAGCTTAACAAATCAAACCTACTTAGGGCTGGTCAATTTTTTTACGATTCAAAATGTTAAATCATTCAATCCCAATACTGCTGACCCTGCGATACTTCCAGTTTTCTTCTCGGAATCTCAAGAGCAAGCGATTTTAGACTCGATAGAAGAAAAAGGTTATTACAACGATTCCAAATCCACTCACTTTAGAATCGAATCGACAGGATTCATTAACGGTAGTAATACAAAAAGAACAATCGTTGCTATCTTAGAGAAGTTTGGGGATGCCAAAGACGCTACTTTATTAATTAAATATTGGAATGACAACGCGTTAGAACCATGAAACCCATTTATCTAGAAAAATCACTTGGCATCGATATTAGAGATAGATCCGTTTGTTTAGCCTTAATCGGCAAAAGACTACGATCATCGGAAGTTTTAGCAAGCCATTTTTTTGAGATGGAGCCTCTATCTGAAGAAAAAAAATCTAATGAGAAAATATTTTTGGAGGAAATTAATCAGTTTTTATTAGATAACGAAACTTTACCAGAAATAATTGTAGTTGGAGTTCCAAAAAATTTTGTCTCGTTTAAAACCTTTCATTTACCAGCTCCCGATCAGAAATCAATTCAAGGGATAATAGAATTTGAATTAGAAAAACACTGCATTGCTAATATCGACGACTTATGTTACGCCTATCAAGCATTTCCCACTCCCGAGAACAAATTCCGGATCCATTTATCGTCGGTCAATAAAACTATCATCGAATATTATTTCAATCTAATAAAACGTCTAAACATACCTCCTTCGATTATTCATCTCGGCTCATTTTCAAATTTAAGCCTTTTAAAATCTCAAAATGAATACTCCAATTCCCTAGCTGTGTTATTAGATATCGGGCCTTCTTCTACAGATATAGCTATTTTAAAAGATGGTAATATTTTAAATTTGACGACGACACAATTGAACAATAAAAAATTTTCTGAAGGTTACTTTAAAAGCTCACTCCCTTTTGAAGCCTGCGAACACTACGCTAGGTCAATTCTTCCAGCAATTTTAAGTGAAATAGAAAATGGATTGTCCGCATGCAGCAGCTTAGAAAGCGGCGAAACGGTTGAGACTATCTATATATTTAGAGGAAGTCACTATTCTAACGCCCTTTCTTCACTCTTAGAAAAAGAAACCAGTGTAGAAACTGCTCTCTACTCCTATCCAATCGAAAACGAAGACGATTCTAATTACAACGGACCTCCAAATATCATTGATACAGCTATTGCGTTGGGATTAACAGGATTAAATAAAACAAAAAACAAGCTAAACTTTCTTCCGCCAGAATTGAGGCCTAAAAAGAAATCATTCAATATCAAGACAACAATAGGTATTGGTATTGCTGCCATTTTATTGATGGTTGCCGGCATAGTCGGTCAGATTGTGCAAAACGATTTAGCGCTAAAATCCTTGAGCGATCAATTTAAGAAAGTAAAAGGTCAAGCTGGGGACTTTGAAAAAATTGACTTAGACTTTCAAGGTTTGGATCGTTATGGGAAAATTCTCCAGTCAATAGAAAAGGAAAACCCTCTCAAACTTCCCATTTTGAATGAATTAACAAAAATTATTCCACGAGATACATGGCTCATCGACACGTCGCTCAAAAATAACGAATTAGAGATCAAAGGCATTTCGGCTTCGGCTTCGAAGTTGATTCCAATTTTAGAAAGTTCTCCACAAATTTTAGACGCAAATTTTAGTGGTTCCATAGTTAAACAGAAAGAAGGAGAAAAGTTTTCTATCAAATCCACCATAAAAGGTAAATATGATTGAAAATTTAAGCGAAAAAGACAAAAAAGCCTTAATACTTGCCGGAGTAGTTATATTTATCTATCTGGCAATAAAATTAGTCATTTCTCCTATGTATTCGAGTGGGGAGGAAACTCGCCAACAAATTAAAAATAAAGTCTTTTTTATTAAAAAATATTATGAGATATTAAACCAGAAGGCTTTTTATGAAGAAAAACGCAAAGCTAACGATTTGATCAAAAACTCCCTTGCTAAGCGATTTCTTAACCAAGAAAAACCGGCTCTTGCAGCAGCCAGTCTTCAAAAAATTTTAGAAGGATATTCCCGGCAATCTTCTGTTGCTATTGAAAGCGCGCGTATAGAAAAACCCAAATATCTCTC
>CAWVUN010000207.1:0-4336 GCA_963932495.1 uncultured bacterium | reverse complement strand
GAGATGTGACGTAATTGAAGATTCGTAATGACATTGTGTTCCTCCTTGAAAACACAAAACGTATTTTTGTGACTAATTACAACTCTATTTCTATACGAGAGAGGCATCATCCCGAACACCAGGAACCATCGGAAGTTACATTATCGCTTACCAGGCACCCTCCAAAACATTAGAGGATCAATGACTTTTACGGAATAAATTAGATAATCTTGAGGAAAAAAATAAGAAAACCTTTAAAACTTTCAAGTTCAGAGGTAATCCTTCTTCAATCCAGTGAATAATCATCAGTTAATTTAAAGTTCCTAGGACATATAAATTACCCTTAATATTTTATTATTCATATAATTAGCTTGATATACATTTAAAGATCATTCTCAAAATTAGAGAAAAGTTTAAACTCTTTATTTTTTGAAAAAATAATTTTAGCTAATATCGAAGAATTGCTTTTATTTCTATTAAAAAAATAGCGTAAAATTGAAACGAATGTATTAGTTTGAAAATATCTTCAGGAAGGAAAACATGAAAACAGAACAAATCAAAGTCGATGGTATGAGTTGCGGTCATTGCGTCGAGACAATTGAAAATTCAGTGGGGAAGATGGAAGGAGTCAAACAAGTCATCGTATCGCTCGACGACAAAAAAGTTTCAGTTGATTTTGACGAAAATCAACTGACTTTAAAAGACCTAAAAGAAAAAATCATAGAAGCAGGTTTTGAAACTTTAGATTAGACTATGTCGTTCGCCTAGCTGATCAGCGCTTAAGGCAAGTTTTGAGTCATGTTTTTCTAAAATTATATTTAGTTTTTTGAACTCTCCATTGCGAAAAATTAAAATATCTCCCTTACCTTCTTTAGCTCGGCCAACCAATACAGTAAGAGAATCTATTCCTCGAATATTTTGACCGTTGAATTCGACAATTATATCGCCCTGTAAAACGCCGCCTTTTTCTGCAGGGCTATTTTTATGCAAATAACTAACGATCACCCCCGTTTTTCCAGGAGGTAACTCAAAAAATTCTGCTAAAACTGTAGTCAATGGCTGTCCTTCAACACCAAGCCACCCTCTTTCAACTTTACCATTTTCGATAATTTCGTTGCCCATTTGTAAAATTTCTTTTATAGGCTTTGAAAAACCAATAACCAGGCCATCGGTTTTTCTAACAGAGTTTATAGCTATAATTTCCCCATTTAAATTTGCTAAAGGTCCACCGCTATTTCCAGGATTTATTGCTAAATCAGTCATGATCGATTTTGTAATTTCTTCAAAACCTAATTGAATATTGTTTTTTCCACTAACTACTCCCACAGTCAAGCTTCCAGATAGTCCAAAAGGACTTCCTATGGCCATTACCCATTCTCCTATCTCTAAAGAATCAGAGTCTCCAAATTTAGGCTGAGAAAATCTTTCAAAAGAATATACTTTGACAACCGCTAGATCTGTATCGAGATCAAAACCAACAACCCGAGCCTTATAATCACGTCCATCAGAAAAATTAACGATAATTTGCTCAGTGTCCTTAACAACATGATAATTCGTTAAAATATAGCCCTTTGAATTCATCAAAGTTCCAGAACCACTATACTCTATGCCATATTTAACGTTCGTTACTTTTGACCACCAAGACCAGAGCTTTTGAAAAATAGAATTATCCTTATTCAGCAAGGAATGTTCTTCGCTACTTGCAACCATTACCAATTTGTTGATTCCCACTGCAACTGGTTTTATCAGTTTCGCATTTTTGACAAAAGAATCTTGCAGACGAATTATTTCACTATATCTCGGATCTTCTCGCATTGGAGCAAACTTTGACAATCTTTTTGCTTCAATCTTGGCTGGCTCAATTCTTGATGAAAACTTTGTCCAGGCAAAAGCTCCAGCTATAGCAACGAAAAAACAAAAATAGATTAACGCACTTACTTCTGTATAATTTTTCTTAGATCTTTCCATTCTTAAATCCGGTATATATAGAGGCAATTCCAAAAGTCAAAGGAATACATTTAACTTCTTTAAAACCAGCTTTCTCGATTAATTGAACCATCTCATCTCCTGATGGAAAACGAGAAACCGATTCCGGTAAATATTGATAGGCAAATTCGTGCCCCGAAATTATTTTACCTACAAAAGGGAGCAAATAATTAAAATAAAGTATATATATTAATCTAAAAATCTTGAACTTAGGTATAGAGAACTCTAAAACCACCATTTTTTTTTCAGGTTTTAACACTCGCCACATTTCAGACAAACCAATTCCTAAGTTTGAAAAATTACGAATTCCGAAAGCCACGATAACTCCATCAAAAGAATTATTTAAACATGGCAACATCTCCCCGTCAGCTTGCCCTAAATTTACTTTCTCATTTAAACTTTTCTGTGAAATTTTTTTTTCTCCTAATTGCAACATAGTCAAACTAAAATCAGCTCCGAAAACTTTAATAGTTTTTGGCCTTCTTAGAGCTACTTCCAAAGCGACATCTGCCGTTCCCGTCGCTACGTCTAAAATCCAACCTTCTTTCTCGAAATGTAGCTCGTCAACAGCAATTTTCCTCCAATATCGATCAATTCCTAAACTGAGGACAGTATTCAGAAGGTCGTACTTAGGCGCAATCGAGGAAAACATTGATTGAATATTTGTAGCAAACGGAGTCATTATCCTATTAACTTCTTTATACCTAATTTAATTCAATAAAAACGAAACAATAAATTTTTTATGATATTTGATTCTACAACTAATCGATTAAAAAGAATAAAGCAAACTAACATTTGATCCAAATACCAAAATCAACTTCCCCACGATTAAGTAGGAAATGTTTGTATGCTTTTATTTTCAATTCTTATTGATGCCTTTCGACCCTTCTAACTAGACTATTTTCTTAAAATTGAGCCATATTCTTTAATCGTTGGCAAATAAATTTTGACGTTGGAAAAGCGCAGGTGAAACCAGGAGAAACAGCATTTAAAATATGTAACGACTGATCATCTCCCTCCAAAAGAATTCATTTCGAGCTCTTTTTTCTCTTTATTGACTAATTGCGCGCTGATTCCCGGCTTTCCCAAATGAAATTGTTTTTCACTTATCCCCACAACCAATCTAGAAGCTAAACGAGCCATATACTTCCTGGAATATTTTTTTAATTCCCCACAGCCAATCGTTTAAAATCAAATCGTAAGGATGCAAGAAGCCCCAATTGACTAATAACTATTTCAGCTCATTCGCTGGCATTAAAGTTGTCCATTCCTGCATATTGTTCTCTCCAGAAAGCTGGTATTGCAGTCGGTCCAATTTTTGACCGAACATCAACCGTCACCATAAAATGAACTCCTAAAAAAGGATATTGTATATCGAGAACAGGATAAATGTGCGTCTTTAGACTTCCAGGCATTTTCATCACAATACAAATATAAACCTTGAAAAGGAAGAATATGGTAATTTTTTGAAAAATCAAAATCTCTCGCTATTTTATCGGTATACAGCCCAGCCGCATAGATCAAAAACTTAAAATTATAATTCCCTTGATCTGTAATAACAGTGTTTTTCTTACGTCCCAAATATCTTGTTCCTAAATAAATCTCTACACCTTTTATCAAAGCGTCTTTCTTTTATGAATACATGGTTTCTATTGGATCAATTGAACTTGTAGAAGGAGAAAATAATGCGTGGTTTTGAGTTTTGGCCCTAAGTTCTATATCCTTAGCTTCTTTTACAGAAATTTTTTCTAAATTAACGCCATTGACTTTTCCACGTTCTAACAAATCGCCCAATCTAGACAACTAGCTATCATTTTTGGCGACTACCAATTTTCCACACTGATTGATTTTTAGTTTATTTTTCTAAACAATATTGAGTCATTAATTGGTTTCCCTCTCTGGAAAACCGCGCTTTTAAACTATCAGATGTGTAATAACAACCATGCAAAAAAACTGCTATTTCTTCCACTAGCATGTAGTCCGCAATCAGATTCTTTATCAAGGAGAATAACACTCCCACCATGAAAAGCCCCTTGCAGTTTTGCGCTACAGTAAGCCTAATTAAACTACCTCAAATGACTAAAAAATCACAAGAAATCATATAAGCCAGTCAAAATAAAAAAAACTCAACAATAAATAAAGTTGAGCTCAATAAACCTATAAAAAAATAAACGTTTATCAATGTTAAGAATAAATCCCCACTCCTTGTTCTTCCGGAGGTCTGGTTTTCCACCTTCGATGCACCCACATCCAAGGATCCGGATATTCCCTAATCACCGACTCTAAGAACGCTTCGCATTTTTGAGTCAAATCATAAATATCTTTTTCTTTATCTCCTGAAGAAAAGAAAGAAACCTCTGGGCCATACTGA
>CAWVUN010000206.1:0-4426 GCA_963932495.1 uncultured bacterium | reverse complement strand
ATATAAGCTGCAGCCTCTGCTTCTTGCGGACCACCTATTTCACCTATCATGCAAATCACGTGAGTATCGTCGTCGTCTTCAAAGCGTTGTAAAATAATATTTAGAAACATTTTACGCTAAAATTTCATATAAGATTAAAGGAATCCACCACTTTAAATCAAATGAATTTGACCAGTTCTAGCAAATTCTAATATAATTTAAAGAATCTAAAATTGATAACTTGAATCTAAACTAAATTAAAGAATAAAAAATCTTTGGAGATCTAGAATGACTACCGCAACAGAATTTGTAAAAATTACACCGCTAGCTTACGACGAAGTCAAAAAACTGGTCACAGAAGAAGATAAAAAAGGCCTTGGTCTTAGATTAAGCGTTAAAGGCGGCGGCTGCTCAGGGCTATCTTACGACCTTTCCTTCACTGCTGAAGAAAAAGGCGATAATGTCACTGAAAAAGACGATTTTAAAGTGTATATCGACGTTAAAAGCATGATCTACCTCAAAGGAATGCTTTTGGACTACGAAGGCGGTTTGCAAGGAAAAGGCTTTGTTTTCAAAAACCCAAATGCTACTTCTACTTGTGGTTGTGGAGAATCTTTTTCGGTTATTTAACTCCACAAGTGAGTTTGGTTCCCCGTAGCTTTTACGTCTTTTAATATAACAATGTAGGATACCTCGTTGCCCTACGGCAGGATTGTTACCTCCCTTTCACCTCCAACGGGGTCTTTTTAACTGATGGAAACTGTTTCCGATACTATTCAAGAAATTACGCAAATCCGGTCGCATTGTGGGTATTTTTATTTAGACGACTGGTCTGTTGTCTCTTGCAATGGCAAAGACATCGTCAATTATCTACAAACACAAACTACCAACGACGTTAAAGAATTGACCGTTGGAAAAGGTCAAAACAATGCAGTTTGCGACCGTAAAGGCAAGCTCATTGCCGCTTTTTCGGCGCATAAAAACGAAGAATTTTCCATCCTATTGTTATCAGAAACGGTTCAAAAAGAGCTACTGGTTAAACATTTGGACTCTTTCATCTTTCGGGAGGACGTAACCCTAGCGTCCCCTGAAGGCGTGGATTGTCTGCTCGCCGTCCAAGGTCCCAAAAGTGGCTTGATACTAGAGATATTAACCGATGCCCTAACACTGCCGCAAAAACCAAACGATGTTGCCACCTTCGAGTTAGATGGACAAAAAGGGTTTATCTTCAATAAAAGCCTGACTTGCGAAGAAGGGTTTATTCTCTGCATTGCAACCGACCTAAAACTACGTCTCCAAGAATTCTTAGAAAATGCGAATGCTTGCCCGATTAGCAAAAGCGCGCGAGAAACGCTCCGCATTGAAGCTGGAATACCCAAATTCGGCAAGGATATGGACAATTCCAACGTGTTTCCAGAAACAGGACTTGAACATTCATCCGTTAGTTATAACAAAGGTTGCTATATCGGGCAAGAAGTCATCGCTCGAATTAAGACTTACGGTTCTCCCTCATTCGCGCTAATGGGACTCATTGTAGAAGGAGAAACTCATCCTCCTTATAATGGAGAAATAATGTTTGGAGGGAAAAAGATCGGCTACGTTAAAAGCTCTACCTATTCGCATACTCTTGAAAAAATCATCGCTCTGGTTTATATGCAAAAAGAGCATAGAAGCCCTGATATAGATTTAAGCGTCGAGATCGATTCACAACCGTTTCAAACCAAAACAGCCCTACTACCATTTTTTCAAACAGAGACAAGATCGGACCATGCCCGTAAACTACATCAAGAAGCATTAATTTATTTTAAAGACGAAGACAATCTGGATAAACCCATTTCTATTCTTCGCGAAGCTATCGAACTCGACCCAAAATACGCCGCCGCATACGAAGCTCTCGGAGTTTTACTCTCCAAACAAGACAAACTAGACGAAGCGATATCGCTAATGAAAAAGCTGGCCGAAATTGATCCTATGGAAATTATGGCGCACTCGAATTTGTCTATTTATTACATGAAGCAAGGCCGCATAGAAGATGCTGAGTTAGAAAAAGGCGAAGCTACTGCCATCGAGTTTGACAAAATAATCTCGGCAAAAATGGATAAGAAAAAGAAAGAAAAAGATGAAGAGAAAAAACGCCAAGATCAAATAGAAAAATTGGGTATGTTCCTACAAGTTCTGGAGATAGACGAAAACGACCAAGTGGCAAACTTCGGCCTCGGCTCCATATACTTCGATCAAGGACAACATGAAAAAGCCCTGCCCCATTTTCAAATTCTGGTGAAATATTTTCCAGATTACTCCGTCGCTTATAAAATGCTTGGGAAAACGTTGGAACAACTATCCAGAAATGACGAGGCCTTGGAAATTTATAAAAAAGGAATCGCCACAGCATCGAAGAAAGGCGATCTCATGCCTCTAAAAGAAATGCAGTCCCGCCAGTATCAGATTTTGCATTCGGAATCTTGAAACTTTAAGTACCCTAACATATCAAAAGACTTCTTTAAGATACCCTTATTGATTACCGCTTGCGTAATGTTAACGCCATGATCCATTAGAAACCAAAACTTTAACATAGCTTTTTCTTCCGCAGTTGTATAAGAGTCTTCCCACTCCGTTTCCGAGCGACTTTCAGCCAATTCTTTATAATCGGATTCAGAAATAACCAGTTTCCTCTTTTTCAAAAAAGATTCTAAACCGTCTAAAACCATCGGTTGAAATTCTTTTCTACTGATTTTAATTAGTTCAGAAACACTTGGAAACTCCTGCAAATGATACTGAAACCATTTCAACTTATAAAACTGACGAATCGTTTGTAAACGAAAATAACAGTGTAACGAAACGACTTCCTCGCCATAAACTTTGATAAGATAGTTTTCAATCAAATGTTTACTAGAAAGTAAAAGTAGTTTATTAAGTCTGCCTCTCTCAAACAAATGAATCTTAACCGTGCTCAAATGTTTTCTGCATTGGTTCTCTAAATCATCACGAAACTGGGGATAATTAGGCGGAACCCGATACCAGTATATTTCGTCTTTAGCGACTTGGAGCGCACTCACAAACGTCTCTGCAATTTGAGCTCCGTTAGCTCGTTTAGTCTTACGCGCAATCTTATAAGAACTGTCATTAGAAAATCCAAACCCAGTCAGTTTCTCCTGAAAACCTTTACGATCACCAATTAAATGACCGCCACGCTCTTTGATGTGATCTTTTGATTTTTCAACGCCGCGAAGAGCCAGGCTGACGTCGCGTGGAATTAAGTTCAAATTAATATTTTTGGCATACTTATGGATTTCTTCTAACGTTTTATAATTGAGCTTATCGCTGTAGAGAAACTTTTGAATATTTCTTTCATCGAAACCACATTCTTCAAAAATTTTTATTTTCTTTAATTTAACTTCTTCCCAGTACTTGCGAGTCCCTTCCTTTTTATTGAACTGCTCTTGGATCTCCGATCTCGCTTTAAAGCAGTAACTTCGTAATAGAAACCATTTACTTTTGATGGTTGATTCAATAATCCAACGATGTTTAGGAGTTAAAACTGAGATCTTAGGGTTTTCTAAGAGCTGAACTTCGCCTGTTTCCAAAACATATTCCAATAATTCTAGATGCCGTTCTAATAAAATGGGGTTGATGTATTCAACAAATTTTCTGAAAACCGTTTGCCATCGAAAAGTATCAAAGGTATGCGACTGCCCCTCGTTCCGTTTGCCACCCGCAATTTCATCATTGATTCTCATAGAGCCATCTTGGTTAATTAGGTTATATAAGTTGTCGCGAGAAATCACATCTCGAATTTTTTCGCGTTTCAACCGATTAACAACTGTCGACAATTTACTTTGTATGGCCTGATCAAACTCTTCATAACTTTCCAAAGAAGAGAAATACAAATCGCTCAAAACATTAAAGACTACTTCAAAAGAGTTGACCGAAGACTTTGCTAACTCATTATACTCAGTAAAATCCAACGTCATCGAACCATTTTGACAGGACCGGATATCGTTTAAATATTTTCTGGCAAGATGGTTCTCTTGACTGTCCGAATAAGGATCATTAATGACACACAAGAATAATCTTTCCGCTTCTTGTAATTCTCTTTGCGAAAGAAGTTCCAACCCTTGATTCAATGGATCAAATATGAACATAAAAAATGAACCGGAAATAAATTAAATAAAACTATAATTAAAGAAAGCTGCAAAAATATAACTAGACGAACTATTAATAAATTCTTACTTAATAGTTTTAAGTTATTTCACCCATCCTATAAAACGTAAAACACAAAATTACTTAAGCTATTCAAACTAAAAACATTTTCTAAGAAACGAAATAGTAGATAAATAAATTTAATTATTCATTTTAGAAATATTTTAAAAGAGACATTGTCTTCTTGCTGATAATCAAAATCATATCCATTCACCTCATAAAAAGGAAAACACAAAAAGTAAAATTT
>CAWVUN010000205.1:0-4453 GCA_963932495.1 uncultured bacterium | reverse complement strand
TATATTTTTTTTTGTTAAATGGACCAATTCTGCACCCTAACCTCCATGAGTTATCACCTATAACCAAAAAATTCGATTAAAACTCAAGAGAACGTTCTTCATAATTTAACAAGAACAACAATAACTTTCTTTTTATGATAGTGTAATATTAAAATAGTTTTCGTTAAATTGAAAGTCTTTTTAATTGCTTTAATTAATTTTCAGCCAACCTATTTTAAAAGTAATAAAAATCAAAAACAAAGTTCACTTAATCTGTTTTTGTTGAGTTCGAACCAATTTTAAGTAACAATAAACATCCCCTAACTTATTAAAATAGAGGTTATGAAAAAATTCTTTCGAATATTTGGGTGGATCTGCTTAGGCATTTTTTTACAATTTAAATTCAGCATTCTCTATGGCATCGTTTTTCTTGAAAACCTCAACTTCCATGATAGAACGTATCTAGTATCGATGAATTTAATACCCATTGAAAAATCAACCCAAATCTTAAATATCAAAACAACAGTTCATCATTCACTTGGCCCCGACTACTTTGCAAATGTGTATATACCTCGGTTGGTAAGAGTACATAATGCAAAGCCTTATAAAGGGGCAGAGCCAATTGAAGGCTATTTCGCTTATCAAATGGACATGAAACGAAAATACAGAGACGTCCTTGCTACCAAAGCTTTTATTATCTCAACAAATCCCGATAAAAAACTTCTTCCGACCCCTATTATGGTTCATTTTGAAAATATGAAACAAAGACTGCATAGCGATAAAACCTACTTAATCTCAACAAAACCTTCAAAATCAATAAGTGTTTTAGAGGGCCCTGAAAAGGTTGTCGCCAAATACCCACAGTCTTTTGGTAGATGAAAGTTTCTGTAATTAAGTATCCGAAAAATAACCAATGTCTACAGAGTAAGTATAAATGAATCAAAATTCAAAGGATTATTACAAAATATTGAATATTTCTTCCGAAACTTCTCCTGAAGAAATAAAAAAAACCTACCGAGAGCTGGCCTTCAAATATCACCCAGATCATAATTCTGGCGAGCCCAATAGTGAAAATAAATTCAAGGAAATTACCGAAGCCTATGCGGTATTAATCGACCCTGTTAAGCGCAAACAATACGATCGTTTTCGTTCCCAATTCTCATCCAATAAAAATCAAGGAGAGCACTCTGAATTTAATTATTCATCAGAAGACTTATTTGAAAATATGTTTCGCCAAGCGTCTTCTCGTCAAATTTTTGAAGAATTAAACCGCGAGTTTAATAAATCCGGATATCGATCTGGGCCTGACTTTTTCTCAAAAGTTTTATTTAATAGTGCTTTGACCGGACTTCCACGCTTGCTATCCCATATACCAGGGCCCATTGGACGAATTGGTTCCATTATCATATTACTTACCACGATCGGAAAGGTAATTCTACCGAGTACGGAACAAAAAAAACAACGAACTTCCATATGGAATTCGGTAACGGGACGTTTAGGCCTTAAAAAAACGCATACAAGCTTAGATGTTGAGTTTAATTTAAAAATCCCAAAAAAAACTATTGAGTTTGGGGCACAAAAAGAAGTCGTTTACAAAACTAACCGCGAACCTGAACGCTTATTGATTAATATTCCCTCAAAAATGAAGCCAGGGCAAAAGCTTAGGATTAAAGAAAAAGGTCACTGGGGAGAAAATGAAACCAGAGGCGACTTAATCCTTTGCCTACAGGCAGAATAAATTAGCATTAAGTTTTTCTTTACTTAAAACCTTTTTAAATCTGCGATAATTCCCTGTATTTTACTATTGAAATAAAACCATCAATTATTGGATTGTTAAACATAATGGATAGACAGGCTCTGATTGCTTATTGGAAAAAATTTTTTTCAGATTTATTCGTCGGGTCCATCATTCGGCTTATTTTTTTCTCAGGCGTAGGGTTTTTAGTAGGGATCATTTCATCTCTTTTTTTTAAGTCAACATCGTTAGTCTCATTAGATATAAACAGTTGGTTCGAATGGATTTTATTTGGCATAGCCATCGTTTGGAATATTTGTTTCGGAGTTTTTCATGGGGCCTTAGCCGCGACAATTAAAATTATTCATCAAAAATTTATGGAGGCAACAACTGGCTTACAAGGTCTTTTAGATATTTTGAGTAGGGAAGTCATCACTAATTTGAAGTCAGTGAATAAATCCTACACAAAGGAGGAAGCCGCTAAAATATTTAGCCAAATGGGCAACAAGTTTTTAAATAATTTAGAACTTAAAGGTGGGATTAAAGGGACACTCGGCTACTTAATTTTTGTCATAATAATTAAAGTTCTTCGATTCTTTTTCTTAAACGAAATTTCCGAGAGGATACTTGCAAAAGAAGGCAAAGAAGCTACAACAAGCGATATTGAAAGCGCAGTCCGTCATGTAGGCGTGAACAAAATGCTAGAGCCTATCAGCGACAACTTGACCTTAGTTCAAATTGCTAATTTCATTTTATTCTGCCTATCCTTCGGTTTTCCATTTTTTCTTATTTGGATTTTTAATTAAATGGTTAAGCCCACAGATTCACTCTAAATTAGCCCTCGCGAAAATTTAACGAAGCGGAATTAATACAATACCTCAGCCCTGTAGGAGCAGGTCCGTCTTCAAAAACATGCCCTAAATGAGAATTGCATTTTGAGCAAACGACTTCCGTTCTTTTCATAAAGAATGTATTGTCTTGTTCCTCCTCAACGCCCTCTTCATTTGAAGGTTTAAAAAAGCTAGGCCAACCTGTTCCAGAATCAAACTTCGAAGTCGAATCAAAAAGTTGGTTTTTGCAACAAACACAATAGTAAACACCCACTTCCTTATTGTTCCAATATTTTCCACTAAAAGCTGCCTCTGTACCCTTTTTTCGGCAAACTTTGAACTCTTCTTCACTCAAAGATTCTTTCCACTCAGCATCTGACTTTTCTACTTTATCCATAATTTATTCTCCTTAACACTAAACATCTCTGTTTTTAGGCCGATTTTTGTTATATAAAATCAACAAACCATCCAAAGTTAAAAAAGGATCTACTTCATCAATTATATCTAATTCTGATAAAACTGAATTAGAAATTCCTCCTGTCGCAATCACCATGGACTTTTCACCCATTTCTTCTCTCATTTTAGAAACAATATGATTTACCATTCCAGCCACCCCATGAACACCTCCTGACTGGATACTTTCTACAGTCGATTTTCCTATTACCCTCTCAGGCATTACCAAATCAACCCTCGGAAGCTTTGCAGTACTTTTAAATAAAGCCTCCATAGAAATATTTACTCCTGGGAATATTGCACCTCCTAAATATTCTCCTTTGTGAGAAACAGCGTCAAACGTCGTCGCTGTTCCAAAATCCACAATGATAAGAGATTTCTTATGTTTGGAAAAAGCTGCGACAGCATTAACGATTCGGTCAGCGCCTACTTCAAGAGGGTTTTTATAGCTTATAGAAATTCCTGTTTTAATTCCAGGTCCGACTACAATAGGATCGCAGGAAAAATATTTTTGCCCCATTTCTCGCAATATGGGCTCCAGGGAGGGCACAACGCATGCAACGATTATGTCGTCAATTGTTTCAGCTGCGACTTCGTTCAATAAAATAAATTCCTTTATTAAAACCCAATACTCATCGGCAGTACGATTACATTCAGTTCGAATCCTCCAATGAGTTAATAGTTTCCCTTTGGAAAACAAGCCAATTACGTTATTGGAATTTCCAACATCAATAGCTAAAAGCATTTATACCCAAACCTAACTTTTTAAAATTAACCAAAGCGTAATTATTAACGCTATCAGTTAAAATTCAGAATATATTAAGAAGATTTTTAATAATCAAAACTCTTGATTTTTAAAGACAAACGATTACAATTTAACTAAAATTAATAGGATATGAGTAATTCACAAAATAACAAACGTCCTTTATCTTGGCAAGTGGCAAATAATTAAATTAAAGAGGAAAAATGATTTTTTTTCTAAAGTTTTCAGCTCATTACATTAAAAGGTTTCCCCGTTTTCTAATTACTTTAAATCTTTTAATCACTCTTCTGGCTCCAACCTTTGCCTTTGGGCAATATCTCTGTAAAGAAGGCGATTGCGAAAATGGGATTGGAGAAAAAATTGTTATCAACAGCTCCGCTTACATGAAAGGACGTTTCGAACAAGGTGTTTTAAAAGAAGGCGATGTTCTATTTCCCAATGGAGATCTATTTCAGGGAAAATTCGAAAATAACAAGCTTGCAGAAGGGAAAAAAACTTTTAAAGATGGTAAAAGACTGGAAGGAAAATTTTTTGAAAATGTTTTAATAAAAGGCAAAATCACCTATAAAGACGGTACATCTAATTTTATCGAATTAAACCGGCACAGATAGACTTCTCCTATCAATTTAGGGGCTCTTCAAGTGGCGGTCAACGAGCTAATTCAAAAAGTTTTTGGTCAGAGAATAGCTTACC
>CAWVUN010000204.1:0-4458 GCA_963932495.1 uncultured bacterium | reverse complement strand
TGAAAACTATGGACCCGGCTTCTCAAAGTGCTTTGTTCCCCGATCCGCAGTGGTTTCTTTCGAGAGATTACCATGTGACGCGCGTCGGTTTTGCCGAGCCTAATGGAGCTGGAGAAACCGAAGCTCCACTAATATTTGGGATTGAATACGATACTGGTTATTACCCCAATATATTGTTGATTCCTGTTCCGTTAGAAGTAGCGCATAATTTATTGTCGCAAATCGATCCTCAAGAAAATGATCCAGATTTGGTGAATTCAAGTTCTAAAGAAGTTGAGTTGAATGAAGGCGAACTAGAAGTCGACGTTCAAGAAGGATTAACTTAAGGGAACCTCTATAAACTGTTTTTGGCTACGAGCGGACTTTATGAAATAAGGATTTGCGAGTTGCCCCAAGTGAAAATATTGAATTATTAGTGATACCTTTCAATACAAGAATTAGCTGTTTTTAAGTGTTTCTTGTTTGTCTTTGCGGTTTGTTAAAAAAAAAATAGTTATTGTCCCTGCTGCAAATCCAATCAAGTGACCCAGCCAGGCAACATGAGAAATACTTTTAAAATTGCTTATAAACTCGAAAAATTGCCAGGTAACCCAAAAAAAAATGTAAACAAAAGCTGGAGTTTTTAGGATATTAATATAAACAATCCAGAAAAAAAGAGTCACTATTCGAGCTTTAGGAAATAAAATAAGATAAGCCCCTAAAATTCCCGAAATAGATCCACTGGCTCCGACGATTGGAATATCTTTAATTTCTGAAAGGAATGCGAACCCTATCAACGACAAAACTCCGCAAGTTAAATAAAGAATAAGAAACTTTACTGGTTTGATGAGAGCTTCGAGACGATTGCCAAATACCCATAAGAAAAGCATGTTGCCGATTAGATGACTCCATCCGGTATGAATAAAGAGAGATATTAGTATTGTTGGAGCGTGGGCAAAAGGGTTTTCAAAAAGTTGAGAGGGTACAAAACCATTTTCCGGGGTTAGAGAGTGACCATAATTTCCAAACTTACCATTCAAGAATAAATAGAAATTAAGGAAAAGTAGAAACAGAACTGTAGGAGGAAACTTTAAAGGAGCTTTTTCGTCTTTTAACGGAAGCATAAACGGTTTTCTATGAAAACGAAGATTTGAGGTCGCTTCTAATAATTTAATATTTTACGCTTTGGGAATTTTCGCGCAATTTATTTTGTAAGACGTTTTCAATAAATGCAGTCGATTTTTAGAAGTTTCTTTATGAACCAGTCGCTTCCAGCAATATATGAAAAACAAATTAGCTTATTATCGTAGCACCTATGTTAAAATTTCTTTTCAACTAAATCTAGTTAATTTATCCGGTTAAATGGATCCACGATAGTGGCTGAACCGGCGTATTCAAACTTTAATATGACCTCAACTAACGACCCATCAGATATGTCGGACGAGAACGAGTTTCAAATCACACCTGTGGAAGGTAATGAAGTTTTAGTTCCCGATAACCCAGAGGAAGATGTTGATTGGGTTATTGCCACTTATAGAAAACACGCCTTAAATGCTGTTTCCGTTGAACTTGACGCTAAATTAGGTTCATCAAGAGACAAAAAATATTATGTTCCTCCCATTGTTTTGGATCGTAACGCTATAAACTTTCGACAAAGTTTATACGACCTAGTTTTTCCTAAGCCGAGAGAGGTGAATGAAGATTTACTTGAATTACCTAATGGGCGAGTCATGTTGCAAGATGGCTCTGGAATGGGTAAAACGACTTTCTTGAAAGTCTATCAAGAGGTTTTACTGAAGGAAGAATCGCGTAACCAATGGTTTCCTTTACCCATTTATTTTCCCTTGGAAAATTTGCCGGATGGAACTGGACTTACACTTTTGCTAGAAAATGTTTTTCAAATCGTAGTGGATTTAGTATTGCTCGAAGAAGAAACAGAGCAAGATCTGAAGTTAGACCGCGACGCATTGCTTGATACAGTGCAATTTTTATATGGCGAAAGCAAGATGTTGTTTTTGCTCGACGGCTTAGATCGTTTGACTCCAGACGATAGGCTTCAGGCTTTCAATAAACTGGTTTTAGAAGGAGATACGCTAGGGAGTAATTTTATCTTTTTGGCTTGTCGCCCTTTTGATTTTGGACCAATAGCCGACGAATCTATCTTAATAAGAGGGAACGAAGCGTTTTTTCAAATTTCGTTTGATGAAATTAGCGAGCGTTCCCAAAAGGCGTTTCTAGGCGGTAAGAAGACCAAAGCTTTGGACAAACTTGGCTTATTTGACCCTGAACTATTGACGACCCCAGCCTTATTGAAAATGATCCGTTGTGTTTACCAACCGGAACCTGACGAGCTCATAACGAAAACTCAAATATACAATCGATATTTGGAATACCTCTCCGACCCAGAGTTTATGAGAAGGGTGATTTTGGAGAAAGAAGCTTCCAATTTGGCGGATCAGGAAAAAAATCAAACTAGTGCCGATTCAGATAAAACTGTCGACCAGACTAGCGAAACCGCAACTGAAGCAGAAATTCAAGATCCAGAAGTAGTTACAAATGCATTAACCCGGGCTCCTTTGAATTATGATCGCTTAGAGAGAGTTGCATTGGAAATATCGGAAAATGGATGGTTTCAAAGGACAGAAGAAATTGAAAAAGGGATTGATATAAAACGACTTTTAAATGCACAAGAAAAAGAAGCTGATATATGGGTTGATGGGGAACTTGTTCCAGAGCTTAAAGAGTTTGTTTATATTTATGGAAAGCGTTGGGAATTCATTCACTATTCGTTCCAAGAGTATTTCGCGGCGCGGGCTTTGTCTAAAAGAGAAGATTGGAAAGCTATTGTCACAAAGTATTGCCATGATGACCGTTGGCAAGAAATTTTTAAGTTTTTTGCCGGTTTAGTTCCTGAACTTAATAACGATTTATACGATATTTTTTTTCAAGAAAATACTTTTTTTCATGCAGGTAATGCGATTTATGAAGCGCGTGGGTTAGACGACTACCATAAGGCTATCACTGGACAGTTATTAAAATATCAATGTAAGGAAACATTTCCGCAATTTGTCAGGTTTCGCCTCAACCAACCAAAAAACATAATAAAAACTTTTGACGAAGAAACTATAAGAAAATGTTTGGTCAATTTATTGATTCGAGAAAAGAGAGATAGTAGAATCCTTTTCGGAGTTTTTGAGTTACTTTTATTTTTTTACGACATAGATTTATTAGAATTGATCGATTGCCAAGATTTTGAGCCTTTAAAAAATGTTCCAGAGCTTCAACCATTTTTATCCGAAATCAAGAATTTTGATATCGTTGACCAAGAGATTATTAGTAAATGGGGCGAAATGGTTACAGTCCCAGAAGGTAAATTTATTTATCAAGATGGTAAAGACGAGGAAGATCAGGTTTTCTTGAAGGAATTTTCAGTGATGAAATTTCCAATAACCAATACCCTATACCAGCAATTTACTCCAAGTTACCGACTTTTATTTCCTAGATATTCTAAAGAGTTGGACGAACCGGTCATTGGAGTTAATTATTTTGAGGCAAATATATTTTCCATATGGATGGGATTGCGGTTGCCGACGGAAAAAGAATGGGAAAAATCGTCAAGGGGAACAAATGGCAGAGATTACCCTTGGGGAGAAGCTAGCGGATACCAGTCTGGTTACACAAATACAGGAGATTATTTAGAAGGAAAGACGACACCTGTCGAGAAATTTGAACCTGGTGTTTCTCCTTACGGGTGTTATGACATGTCGGGTAATGTTTGGGAGTGGTGTGTTCAACTACATGCCTCTAGATACACCACTCAGCGGGTTGTTCGGGGAGGTTCTTGGTTAAATTACCTGGTTCATGCAAAATGTATCTATAGGAATTCATTTGAGCCTTCAGAAAGGTATCCTTCTATAGGTTTTAGATGCTGTTCTTTATCCAGCACAGAATTGGAAGAAGAGGATATAGATTGGTAACTTTTTGAGTGAATAATACTAAAAAAGGTCTATTAACTTAAAAAAGATCTTGATTAATTGTGATTTAAACCGAGAAAATAAAGAACACACTTTTTTTTTGACTTCGTATCAGAATTAGCCTTTTAATCTCTTTAGTCTAACTTATCGCGAAGCTATAAAATAAGAAGCTATAAAGTTTGGTGAGATACTTGTTGAAGTTTTTAGATTAACATGATATGTTAATTTAGTTGCGGGAAATTTTTTGGTATAAAGAAAATATGCCTCAATTGTCTGCAAAATTAGTTTTCTACCGATTGATTTTCCAGGAACCTGCGCATTGAATAATTCCGAAAAAGAGATCTTTATGGCTCGCGCTATAGAGTTGGCAAAAAAAGCCTGGGGACGAACCAATCCTAATCCCATGGTAGGAGCTGTAATTGTAAAAAACGGTAAAATTGTTGGAGAGGGATATCATAAGAGGGCAGGTGGTCCGCATGCAGAGGTTGAAGCCATAAAAAAAGCG
>CAWVUN010000203.1:0-4466 GCA_963932495.1 uncultured bacterium | reverse complement strand
TCAAGGGAAATAACATTATCATTACTCATGGTGGTGTCTTCTTTGTTTGAATTGCTTTTTTCGGCGAAAACAATTTTACAATAAAGGGTGCCCTGTCTACTAACTCCCCATACTCCATAAACCAACATAACTCGGGAAATATTATGGTACCTCTTCCTAGTTACTCGTTAAGATCTCGATCTGTTACGTCGTATGCCGAATATCTAACATTAATCTTATTAGGGCAACTTTTAGAAATTTGATCAAGTTTGTGGTTTTCGATTTTTACTGTATTTGTAAAAAATCTCTTGATAGCTATCGCTTCAGTTTTAAATTCTTGCTTAAATCTGTTTGCTTCTTATTTGTTGTGATTTCCAACTTTTTATTTCAATTGAGATGCTATTAAGTCCTATTATCTTATTATTTGTTTGGTTTAATTAGGGTGTTATTATGGTAAATTAGAATTAATTTTAATCGATTATGTTTTTTTCGATAAGAAGTAATTATTCGCAAATAATTGGTTTTAGTAAACTTGAGGTAAAGATGTCCGCATTCAAGAAAATCTGGTCGCTTTTTACGCGAAAACCTTCTTCTGTAATTGATTCTTTGACCGAAGGAATTGAGGAAGTAAAAGCTCAGAGCTACTCGGCTGGAGAGACGCAGATTATCAACGATAATTTTTTTTACGACAGCTGGGAGCAAAAAGGTAGCGTAATTTATAATCGCGAACCATCTTCAGAAGTAAAAAGGTGTGTAGAAGACTTTGTGGTTAAAATTTATTAATTTTGATAAATACCTTTGATCACTGCTAATTCTTCCAGTCTCTAAAGTTGATTTTTTAAAATCTCTCTTATTTCTATTGTTCTTTAATAACGGTTTTTTTTCATGAATTGTCCCTCATGTAGCAACACCCTTTCTTCATTTATTAATGAAGGAGTGGAGGTAATGGTTTGCCAAGATAGCTGTGGTGGGTTGTGGATTGGGTGTTATGAAATAAAAAAAATAACTTCGGAAAACCTTGGATGTGGACGCAATCTTCTTAAAGTTCCAAAAGCAGAAGGATTACGTTCATTTAGAAATGTGGATCATATTTGTCCAGAATGTAAAACGACTCTATTGTTTCGCCATTTTTTTAATAGAAAACGTGGTTTGGAAGTAGACCAATGTTCTCGGTGTGGAGGCGTTTGGGTTGAAATAGGCGATTTAATAGAAACTCTTAAACCGGGCAATAAATGGGACGAGGGTTTAGATGCATATTTTCAGTTTATTTATTCTGAAAAAATTTTAAAGATGGATCTGTCAAATGCAGACATTAGAACTGCAGCAGGAAAAATTTTGCAAGTTTTTAAATTTTTGGGAATGTCAGAAACTTTTAGGTTGGGGTTGATCTAAAACTCTACTCGAAATAAAAAAGCCTCAAGGAGAAATCCTTGAGGCTTTTTTTATTCTTTACGACTTATGCAATAGCGAGAAAGTTACAAGCTTCATAACAAGCATTGCAGTTAATACATATGTCCATATCAATATGGGCTGTGACTTTCCTCGTTCCCCCTGTAATTGCTCCAGTAGGGCATGGTTTAACACATGCGCCACACGCAACACAGTCGTCTTCTTTTACGACGTATTTGTAAAGTCCAGTGCATTTAGCAGCATCGCAGACTTGATCTAATATATGACGCTCATATTCTTTTCGAAAGTATTTAATACCAGTTAAAATTGCTTTAACCGCAGTTTCTCCTAGTCCGCAGAGGGAAGACACATTAATCTCTTCGGCAAGAGCGTAAAGCTTATCAATATCTTCTGGTTTGCCTAAACCTTCAGAAATACCGTCGAGCTTATTTTTGATTAAGGTCAATCCAATCCGGCACGGAGTACATTTCCCACAAGTCTCCGCTTCGTTGAACCCAATCGAAAACTTTGAGAGATCAATAACACATGCTGAAGCGTCATAAGCGGCAAAACTTGCTTGGCCCATAATAACGCCAGACTCTAGTAGGCTCTCGTAGTCTGTGGGCGTATCCGACTTTTCAGGAGGTAAAAAACCACCAGTAACTCCGCCTATATGCAAAACTTTTAGGTCCTTTTTCTTTTGGATTCCACCTACATCGTCAATGATATCCTGAAACGTTTTGTGCATACTATATTCTAGGAGTCCATTGTATTTGATGTTCCCAGAAACCGCCCAGGTTTTGCAACCTTTAGCGTTTTTATTACCCATGTCCGCATACCACTGAGCACCTCTGTCTTCTCTCATAATCGCAGCAACGGTGGCATAAGTTTCAGCATTATTCAGACTGGTGGGCTTCCCCCATAGTCCTTTTTGGGCGGAATGGGGAGGTTGAGCTTTAGGAAATGGCCTTTTGCCTTCTATTGAGGATAATAAAGCTGTGGATTCTCCACCAATAAACGCTTCAATTCCTTGATGAATAGAAATATTAAAGTTAAACCTAGAACCACAGATATTGTCGCCAAGTAAATTTCGTTCTTTGGCTTGCTCAATTGCCATATTCAAGCGTTTAACCGCAATACTATAATCGGCTCTCGTGTAAATAATCCCTTCAGTAGCTTGAATTGCATATGCGGCAATAATCAAACCTTCTAGCATTTGGTTTGGGCTACCTTCCATGACGCTTCTGTCCATGTAAGATGCAGGGTTCCCTTCATCACCATTCACTACAATAAATCGTTCGTCGCTTTTAACGTTAGCCGCTTTTTCCCATTTTACAGCAGTGACAAAACCGCCTCCGCCTTTACCACGAAGTCCAGATTTTTTGATCTCTTCTATAACTTCTTTAGGCTTATACGTTTTAAGCGTATGTTTAAGAGCCGAATAACCGCCTACTCCAATATAGTCTTCAATATTTTCGGGGTCTATTCGTCCTCCGAATTCCAACGCAACTCTTTGCTGCTTATTGATCAATTCATAGTAATCGCCTTTAGAGGCGGCTTTTGCGTATGGTTTGCCTCCGACAATATGGCTTTTGATAATATCTTTAACCATAGCGGGTTTGACTTTTTCGTAAGTGACCCTTTCTTTGCCAATATAAAGGTCCACTAAAACGTCTCGGCTGCAATATCCTCGGCAACCCACTTGGCCAAGAGAGCAGTGCTTTTTCTCGCCTAGTTCTACATCGGCATTGAGTTCGCCCAGCTGTTTCTTAAATTCTTTATAGACTTCCATTCCCCCCTCAGCTAATCCGCTGAGACTAAGGCAAACGGTTACTTTGATTGTTTCTTTCCCCTCAGCCTTTTTGGCAACCTCGGGAGTCTCCTGGACAGCATCCATGAAACCTCTCCTTAAAACGCTAAAAATCTAATAATAAAAAAATCTTTATTCAAATCCACGTTTTAGAACAAAAAATGAAATTAGGAAAACAATGGATTAAAAACAATTTGTGAACTCTGAATTATAACTATTTGAGCTGAGATTTCCAGCAATTTTTTCTTTAAACGAGTGCTTTGCAAAAGGAATTTTTTTGTTGAGCTTTAGGTTTTACCCTAATTTTTTATAAAAATAGGTGTTAGCTGGTTAATTGACTGGTTGGTTGATAGAAATATAATTGTTTTTCATATTTAAGCCAGCTGTTTAGTTATGTGAGATTTATATGTAAAAGTGTAAAAAAATTAAAATTCTTATTGTTCAAACGGGCATGTCCCTATTTTTGAACTTTAATCAAAAGAAGGAGGTCGCTTTCATAATATGAACTAGCAAAAGTGGATCAGCGAATTTTTTATCTATCCCTCAGTGGATCTTCTGTAATCTCAAAAACTAAAAAAAACTCCAATCTAACTTTAGGTACTCTATCTTTGACGAAAATAGTTGTAAAAATTTCTTAATTAGATAAGTGAGAAGCATTTTGGCCTGCATAATTTTAACAATCCAAAAACAAAAAGAGTCAACCCAAAAAATAAATAGAGGTAAGAGATGTTCGCCGCGTTTTGTCCTAGGTGATCTGACCCGAATACTAAGTCTTTATTCAACTTAATTAGAAAGTTGTATAAGTAGTTTGGGGTAACGTTTATATTACCAAATATTAATAGTTTGTTTTCTTTTCCTTTTAAGATGGGCGGTAGCTGCGGGGGGGTATTTCCCAAATGGAGATAATGATAATAAAGCCGGTGACAATAGAGTCATTTCTGTCAAAGACGATTCTACTGGAACAGTTGTCTAACCGATTTTTAAAAGGTTTACGAATACTGGAGAGCTTCCGGCGGCAAGACAGCTGGGGAACGGTGAAATGTTTTATAAAGTTGCTACCTTTTTTACTCGTCAATTTCTGCTAGGGGATATTCCAACATTACCGCCGATCACTGTTTTTAAGCATATGGATAAGTGTGGCCAAGAAGCTTTAAACCCGGATCTGATAGTTAACCAAGCTAATAAAGGTGTTAAGTTTGTAGCTACATATCTTGAGAAGGTGACAAAAGGTAAGCCGCTTGCAGGCAAAAAAGCAAAGATTAAAGTTAATAGTCCAGGAGTTATTCAT
>CAWVUN010000202.1:0-4489 GCA_963932495.1 uncultured bacterium | reverse complement strand
CTCTCGTCTTCTAAGTACTTTTGAATTGTATGTCTTCGAAAGACAACATTGAAACCATCCCCAGAAAGCTTTTCAATTTCGTCTCCAAAATTCAAAAGATCTGTGTAATCGATGTCTTCATAGACCCGAGTTTTACTAAATAAGTGCTGAGAGTATGGTTTGATAACAAGATAATCAACTCCAACCTCTTTACATATTTGAGCTAATTGGGTCATTTCATCGGAGTTTTCTGGGAGTAATAATGTCTGAGCTCCAATTGTACAAGCTAAATTATATTTTTTTTTATATTCGACAGCTTTGCGAATATTTTCTACTGCAATATCAAAATCTTTCGCCTTTGTTACATGAATTTTGGCATAGTTTTCAGCAGTGCCAGCATTTATAGATATTTTAATCCAGGAGCAACGAGACAAAGACTCCTGCACAAATTTATCGTTCATATATATGGCATTGGTCGTAAACGAAACGTCAATCCCAGAATCTTTAGTTATTTCGACAATCTCGTTAATGTCTTTATGAAAAAGCGGTTCCCCTTCTCCCGCGAACATCATGCTCTTAACCCCTAATCGTCCCATTTCTGGAAAACGGTTTTTGACCATATCTAGATCAAATTTAACGGATTTATAGCCAATATAGTCGACCGCGCAGAAAGTGCAACGATGGTTGCAAGCACCTACGGGAGATGTTTCTAAGTAAATAGGATAAACAGTTTTCGCTTTTTCCCAATCGCCTTCAACATCCAAAAGTTGTGCGACACGGGATGGATGAAAGTTTAATTTTTGACCATCTATTGCGTATTTATCGGTCATTGGGAGTATTTAGCAAACGTAGAAGGATTCTTAATTAAAGTTTTTGCCTACCGACTATTTGGCGAGCGTTGATTCTATGTGATTTATATCAAATTTTGAACGGTTTAACAAGGAGCCCTTAACGTGAGGGCTAATTTATAATTACCGGAATTTAAAATTAAATGCTCGATTTAGGAAGGCCTAGCGACTTCCCAAATCGAGCAAAATGATATTTATTCGCCAAGCTTACGTAACAAATCGTAGGTATACAGCCCCGTATCATGTCCGTCACTCCAGTAAATCTGTATAGCGTACCTTCCAACAGAATTAAATTTAATGGGTTTTATGCTATCTGGTATTGACCCAGGAACAATTTTATTCTCTCCTGACCATTCATCAATGCAGTTTGCGCAAGGACACTTTTCGCGTAATAACTTTACGGGATAGGTACCTTCCTTATCGTCGTTCCAAATAATGCCTAGGGTTTTAGGATCAACTTGATAAACTTTCTTGGGTAGAAACCCACCCTGCCCGTTTTCGTCTTTTTCAGCCATAATATTTTTTTCTAAAGATTAACCTTCCCAAGATACTTCAAAAGAAGACTCGACATTATCTTCTTTAGCTTGATTAATACTTAACTGGGCCGCAACTTTGCCGGCCAACTCTTTATAAGCCATGCTTGCTGGGGAATCTGGATCTGCAATAACTATTGGTGTACCTGCATCTCCGCATTCTGCAACATTAGTGATCAAAGGAATGTCATTAATGAAAGGAACATTTAACCTTTCCGCCATTGTTTTTCCGCCACCATTCTTAAATATAAAATGTTTTTTATCGCAACCGTCACAAATAAAGTAACTCATGTTTTCAACGATTCCAAGAACGGGCACTTTAACTTGGAAAAACATTTTGACACCCTTTTCCGCGTCAATCAAACTAACTTCTTGCGGGGTAGTTACCACAACCGCTCCAGAGATTGGGGCTTTTTGAGTCAAGGTCATTTGAACGTCGCCAGTACCAGGAGGAAGATCAATAATTAAATAATCTAACTCACCCCAATCTACGTTTTGCAAAAATTGTTGGATAATTCCACCTAACATTGGACCCCGTAACATCAACGGCTGGCCTTCTTTTGCTAGGAAAGCGGCAGAAATTAATTTAATACCGTGTTTTTCTATTGGATAAATCTTATTATCCGGACCGCCTTTTGGTGGAGCAATGGGAACTCCTAACATTTGAGGGATGCTAGGTCCGTAAATATCGGCATCCATCAACCCAACGGCCGCGCCTGTGACATGAAGAGCTAAAGCCAAGTTCGCTGCAACGGTAGATTTTCCAACTCCGCCTTTTCCACTAGCTACGGCGATGATATTTTTCACACCTGGTAAAACAGGTTGATCTCTTTCAGTAGAGCGGACAACAGCTGTCATATTAACGACAACATTTCCAACTCCTTCGACAGCTTTAACTTTCTCTTCACACTCGCTTTTCAACTGCTCCTTTACCGGGCAAGCTGGAGTGGTTAGCTCAACATCAAACTGAACATTGTTTCCGTCAAACTTCATTTCTTTGACAAAACCAAGGCTAACAATGTCTCTATTAAGATCTGGATCTTTAACGGTTTTTAAAACCTTGATTATTTCTTCACGCAAAGCGTCGTTGGACATTATTTTCTCCTAAATTATTCTTATACTATTTTTATAATAAATTTATTTTTAATTCTAAATTTTATGAACAACTCAGCCACAAGTGGACAGAGTATCCTAAAAATATTTTATTTAAAAGACGTGGCAAGTCACGGAGAATAAAACCCGCTTATGGTCTATATACAGTATATGATGAAGTATCTTAAAAAATGATTCAAAGTAAAATCAATATATTGTATTGAAAAAATAATATTACGCCATATAATGATCATTATTAAACTTTGGCGATTATGATATTTTCTATTATATGTCCAAATTCTAAACTCAATTCAAAAGTTTCCTTCTGATTCGTTCTGTTTTCAACCTATCAATAAGAAATTTAAGTTTCAAGGATTTAACGATTTTTTGGCTGTAAACATTTTAAGTTCAAAGATCGTCCCTCCGGGTCTACACCAGTATGGCTAAGGAAATAATATCAGATATTCAAACTGAACTAGAAAATCGATTCCTTACCTATGCGTTATCAACTATCGTATCTCGGTCTCTGCCAGACGTTCGCGATGGCCTGAAACCTATTCACCGCAGAATTTTATACGCGATGAATTCAATGGGACTTAACGCAGCCGCTAAACACGTAAAATCCGCTAAAATCATCGGTGAAGTTCTCGGTAAATACCATCCACATGGAGATAGCTCCACATACGAATCCATGGTTAGGATGGCGCAAGACTTTTCTATGCGCTACCCGCTTGTAAATGGCAAAGGTAATTTTGGTTCTATGGATGGCGACGCGCCTGCCGCTTACAGATACACAGAAGGAAAGCTAATGGCTATTTCGGCTTTCCTTTTACTCGATATCAAAAAAAATACAGTCGATTTCCAATCCAACTATGACTACACCATAGAAGAACCGAAGGTATTACCTTCTAGAGTCCCAAATTTATTGATCAACGGTTCTTCAGGGATCGCTGTTGGAATGGCTTGTTCCTTTCCTCCCCATAATTTAAATGAGGTCTCTAAAGCACTCATTAATTTAATTGACGACCCAGATATTGGGATTTCGCAATTGATGAAAAACATCAAAGGCCCCGATTTTCCTACTGGCGCAATTATTTTGAACTCCAAAAAAGAAATGCTTAAAGCATACGAATTTGGATCGGGAGCGGTTAAAATTAGGAGTGAGTGGACAGTAGAAGCATTGCCTCGTGGAAAATCTTTGATTATCGTTACATCAATTCCCTATAGCGTTAATAAATCGCGGCTCATTGAAAAAATCGCTGATGTAATAATCGCAAAAAAAATACCGACGTTACTAGATGTTAGAGACGAGAGCGACGAAAAAGTTCGTATTGTGATAGAAACCAAAGCAGGAGATGGTCTTGAAAAAACGATGGCTTATCTCTTCAAACATACAGATTTGGAATACAACTTCCAATTGAACTTCACTTGCTTAAAACCCACCGGTGAGCCTTCAAGACTTTCTCTTTTAGAAATATGTAAATACTTCTTAGATTTCCGAAAAGAAGTAGTCACCCGAAAGTTAAAACACGAGTTAGAAATTTTAGAAAAACGCCTATATATTCTCGAAGGTTTTGCTAAAATTTTTAACGACCTGGATAAAGCGTTATATCTCATTCGACAATCCAAATCTCGACAAGAAGCGAGTGAAAAACTTAAAAATGAGTTCAAAATAGACGAAGAGCAAACAAATGCCATCTTGGAAATTCCATTATTCAAATTAGTTTCAATGGAAATCACCAAAATTTTGGACGAAATGAAACAAAAGAATAAAGAAAAGAAACATATCGAGAGCATTTTGAACTCTCCAACTAAAATATGGGCCGAAGTCAAAACCGAAATAGAAGAAGTTAATAAAAACTTTGGCGATAAACGAAAATCCAAAATCAAGGCTGGCGAACAAGTAGAGGTAAATGAAGAAGACTTTATTGAAAACGAAGAAGCATATATTCTTCTTAGCAGAAATGGTTGGCTTAGGAAGTTTAAGAACTTTATAGAACCTTCTTCTATAAAATTTAAAGAAAACGATGGGTTCTT
>CAWVUN010000201.1:0-4502 GCA_963932495.1 uncultured bacterium | reverse complement strand
GCTTACGTGATGCGGTTCGTAGCGCAAATGAAAACTCAGCTCAAATTCAAGAAAATTAACAAAACATAAAGGAGGGGCAATGGCTATCGACGGTTTAGGAAACGCGGCTTTATTAACACGACCAAATACAAATACTTCAGCATCATCAGGAAACAGTGAGAATAGACAATCGACATCAGTAGATTCTAGCGGAACTCAGCCTACTACCACGACGGAAGCGTCAAACTTTATCCCGGCTACGCCAACTGAGAAATCATCACAGGAAGGTAATTCTGGAGGAACTTCTGGTTCCGGTTCATCAGCTAATTCAGCTGATATTTCTTCGGCCGAAAGAGATTCACGCGGAACGTCTAGTTCCCAACAAAGAGTAGATTTGACAGTCTAACTTTTACCCAGCTTTCAGATAAACGATTTGAATTTCTAGTCCAATTTTTGAGTTAGAAATTTAAATCGTTTTATATTTCTTTAGCTTTTTATAGCTGTCATGAACCTTTGTTTTATTTCTTCTGGAGTGTGGATCACTCGACCCGATTGATGGTCAAAATTAGGCTCGACTCTTGCTAAAATAAAAGATGGCCCGTCAGAATCTAGCGCTTGTCGAAGTTCTTTTTTCAATGTATCTAAATCGTCAGCAACTGACGAATTCCTGTATCCAACGCTTTCTGCAACTTTATGCAATTCAATCGTTCCTGACAGAGTCTTTTGGCTGCCAGTTGACTCGTACACCCTGTTATCGATAGTCACATGCACTAAATTTTTAGGAGCCGCCGCCGCAATCATAGCCAGCGTGCCCATAGCCATCAAAACGTTTCCATCGCCGTCTAAAATAACTGCTTTCTTTTCTGGTTGAGACAAGGCCACTCCCAATCCCATGGATGAAGCTAATCCCATAGATCCAATCATATAAAAGTTCGCTTCGCGATCTTTTGCTTTGAACGCTTCTCTTCCAATAAAACCGTTGGCATTTACTACCGGCTCGTCTCCCAATTCAGCCATAACAGCTGAAATCGCTTCGCTACCTTTCATCAAAAAATCCTTTTTTAACCAAAATAGTAAAGGGTAATTCATCTTTCAAAATAACATTTCTAGCTTTTTTCATGACATCGTCTAAATTATCCTGAGTCAATACCGAGTACTCCATACCAACCGTTTGCAAGAGCTTCTCATTTACATCGCCTATGATAATATGCTCTGGAGCGTCATTCCCTCCACAACCACGCCAACTCATGATAACCAGCATTGGAATTTTATAAATAAGATTGAGCGAGGTGAAAGCGTTCAAGCTATACCCTAGGCCAGAGTTCTGCATCAATAAGACGGGAAGCTTCCCTCCCATATAAGCACCCGAGCACAAACCTACAGCGGCATCTTCACGAACCGACGCTAGATAAGGAAATTCTTCTTGGTTTTCTAAAATAGTGAACAAACCAGCTAATAGAGAACAGGGAACGCCTGTATAAAAGTTAAAACCTTCTTCTTTTAGCCGATCAAAAAAAGTCTGCGAATTTAACATCAAAATTTATGAAAACGTGTTGAACTACCAACTATCAACAGACCGCTCTCCCCCATATTGAACCTGAAGTTGGTGGATAAGTTTAATATACTCTTTGATCCCGTCTAAACCCTTAAACTCGACTCCAAGTTCTTTGGCAGCATCAGAGCTCATTGGAACTCCTTCCTGACCGCGCACGCCTTGGGCCTCGCCAAATGAGTCAACAATTTCTGCGATTAATTCGCCAAGGTCTAAATTATGAATATGGCCGTCTATCAAATGGTAAATGGGCTTCGCGTCAGATTTTCCAATTACTTTGGAAATGGCCTGGCAAACAGAGTCTACGGAAACATATTTAGTACTGCCCTTCAAATCAACATTATAATTAGTCGCTAAGAAGTCAACCGTTTTGAACCATTCAGACTTGTCAATATCTGGTTTAACACCATAAACCGTAACGGGACGAAATATCGTTAAATCAAAAGCTCGCGCTTTGTGATAAGAAAAACAAAACGCCTCAATTGATGATTTAATAGCCCCATACAATCCTGTAGGGCGAACCGGATGATTTTCATCCATCGGGCTTTCTGCAGAAACTGTGGGAAGAACATCGCCAAAAACAGCACATGCGCTGATAAAAATAAACTGTTTTACCTTTGCTTTTTTTGCGGCTTCTAACAACTCATAACTACCATTAACGTTTGCCTTTACCAATTCGTCAGCGGACTGAACCGGTCCTGGGAAATGCGCTAAGTGGATTACGGTATCAGCATCAGCCACTAACTTAGATAACGAATCTTTATCAGTTAAATCTCCGATAATATAATCAATATCTTCATAAGGCTTTAAGTGTTCAACCACACTCGATTCACGGATTAAAGCACGAATTTTATATTTTCCACCGTCGGGATTTTCTTTGTCCAATCTTCTAACCAGATGGGATCCGACCATTCCGGTAATACCAGTTAAAGCAATATTCATCACAACCTCCGTTAAACTTCGGATTGTATAGTAAATTTAAAAAGGGTCAGGAAATGTGGCATAAAAATCCACTTAAGAGAGGAAAAAAGAAACAAATTAACGATTAAAAACCACTCTATAAAAAGCGTTAAGAGCTTAAAACCTCAGCCTTCCCTATTCTCAAATAGGTCATTATGAGAAGAGACCCATAGGAAGTCAACCGTTTTTAGTCGCGGAAAGGTTTTAGGATTTACTTAGGGCAGGAGGGTTTAAAAGTTTCCTTAATTAAAGAGCTTTCTCACTCACATTATCAAATCTATTTACAGATACTTTAGCGGCAAGCCCAATTGGTCCTCAAGAAAATGTAGGGTCAGTCACCTCTGATTGCCAATCATTGGACTCATCATCTCCCATTTCCCAAAACTTAAGCTGGATAGTTTCGCCCTGAGCTTGAGCTTTTAAATAATGCGTTTTACCTTTTAACGAGTCTGGAGAAACTTGAATCACGTATTCAGGAATAAGGGAAGTTTCAGCTCCATTTTCAACTTTAATAATTTGTAAAATCAGCTATTCTACAGAGCTATTCTCATTTCCAGTAATGCTTGTGTAAATTTGTGCTCGATAATGGTTGCTATAGTCTACCCCTTGATGTCGCAAAACTATACTGGAATAATCGCCATCTTTCCTCCCTGATTGATTTTTTCCAACTAAATCAACTTTAACCTGACAGTCGCCATTGATAAAGACGCCACTATAAACAGTAATACCAGAACCATTTGCGGCTGAATGATAAACATTGGAATTATTTCCGCTACCATCACTGCCCCCATCTTTATCTTTGACTGAATCAAAACCTGAATCCCCACCTCCACAGCTTTATACTCCAGTTCGTCTCCCCGTATTCCGTCCAATTTTGGATAATATTACCCTGGGCACTTTCAAAGCCCTCTTCAGCTATAATATCACCCGACGAAGAGTCCGAAACAAAAGTAATAGGAATAGAATTGTAAATAGGATGACTCACTCCGTCTCCGGTTATTACGGTATTAGAAGACAAATTAATAGTTTCTACACCAAAACTCCAATCGTAAGTCAAAACTGATGTAGCTGCGCCCGCATTACTAGTCGAGGAAAAATCTGATTCAAGAGAACCAGCGTTCGCTTTAAATGTCAACGTTTCAACAGGTATACTTTCTCCTTGGCTATCCACTAAATTGCCGCTAATCTCATTACTCGCAGTAGGACAAGTTACTGTCGATGGATTCATAGTTAGTGCGATGGTTCCCAAGGGAGCTAAACCAAGGTTTCTAGGGGAGATTTAGCTGTGAAAGTTTTTCTACGGTAACCAATCGCTATAACTCGTAGAACCTAAATAAGTAGCTACACTGTTGGTGGTATATGTACCTGTAGATAAATATACCGGTTTAGAATCTGGATTTTGATTCCAAAGTTCTTTTTATAATTCTTTTAGGTTTCATTGTTTTCTGATTGGAAAAATTTTCTTTAACGTTAATAAAGCAATTTAAATGCCAATCGTACGCTAAAAAAAACTTGATTTATCAAGGGGATCTATTTAATTATTGTCCGATTAAAATAATCGGCAAGGAAATTTCCTAAAAAAACCGTGCTATTTTTTAACCACCATATGTTTTTTTAGTAACCGTAAGCTATTATTTCCTGTAACCGCTAGTTTTCTACTTAAAGCTTTATAAATAAGACTGGTTTACCTCTTCACTAATATGGGTTTTACGGTTGAGGAGGCTAAAAGCAATTACCGCAGTAAGCATCGTTGGGGCAATATGGGCGGGAAAATTAATGCAAGAATAAGCGGCAAACATTATAAAAGACGCCAATAAAATTTTTGAGTCTTTATCTATCAAATTCAATGCTCTTAAAGGATTAATAATTGCTCCCATCAATAATATGAAACCAACAATTCCAGTTTCATAAAGGAATTGCAAACTATCGTTGTGAGCGTATGTAAATTCACCAAAAGTTTTGAATTTTTGCTTTGGAATCATAGCTGAATTTTGCTCTCTCGGGAACAACT
>CAWVUN010000200.1:0-4516 GCA_963932495.1 uncultured bacterium | reverse complement strand
GAGCTGAGCATAAAATTATCGCTACACGTGAGATGGATTCCGATAATTATAAATCGAACCCACAAAATCGTTGTTACCATTGTAAAACAGAACTTTATAGCCAATTAAGAAACATAGCAAATAACCTTAAATTCAAAAATATTGCTAACGGTATTAACTTAGACGATATGGGCGACTATCGCCCTGGAATCCTTGCCGCAAAAGAAGCTAACATTTGCAGTCCTCTAAGAGACGCTGGTTTAAATAAACAAGATGTTCGTGATTTGGCTCGCAATATAAGCTTACCTGTTTGGGGGAAACCTGCCGCGGCATGTTTATCTTCCCGGGTACCTTTTGGCCAACCTATCACCCCTGAAAAATTAGGAATGATCGAGGAAGCCGAAGATTTTTTACTATCTTTAAATTTCTCACAAGTTCGAGTTCGTCATCACGGAGATATCGCTCGAATCGAATTACCCCTTGAAGAAATTCCTCTTTTACTTAAAGGAGAATTTTCTGAAAAAATAAGTCAAAAACTAAAAACACTCGGGTTTAAATTTATCACTGTTGATATCGAAGGCTACCGCTCTGGAAGCTTTAATCCAACCGCTTTAAATAAAAATGGATAATTTTAAAAAATGTGGAAAGTAGAATTAAGACCTGAAGTTAAACGAGAGTTAAAAGACCCTACCCGCTTTGTCAAAGGAATGGAAAACGTTTATACAGGGCTAACAATAGCAATGGCTGGCGTTATCTTCATGTGCGCACTGGTACTCAATAAACCAGAGGATAGTTTAAAACCTTCTTGGATTATATTATTTGGCTTGAGCATAATTGCATGGGGCGAATGGCAAAAGTATCGTTCGAAATAAGTTTTGAAGTAAAACAAAGGCTCGTTTTTATATAGGAAACTGACTCCCAGCTTTTGGCTTTCTTTTTTCATAAGATGTTGAAAATATAGCAGACTTAGAATTAAAGTTTTTCTTTCTTTTTTCTTCCCAACGGACCGATTCGGAAAATTCACGTAAAGCAGTCCAGCCTTCCCTAGTTCTAATGACTGGCAAAATAAGCGAAGCGTGAAATAAAATCATTTCCCATTGCCACACAAAACCTAAATAACTCAACCGAAAATCATCTCCAAACTCTAATTGGGCCTGAGCGGCTGGACAATCGCCTATTCTTTCCGGCTCGCAAAACTGGCAATCCGCTTTTGGTAATTTGGAAAGAAAAGATTCTTTCGCTTTTTTTAAGTATTCCAAAGGATTTTCTGCGTCTTCTCCTAATACGAAGTTTAAGGTCATTACCGGAGAGTAAAAATTCGGGTTTAAACCAGACTTCTTATAAATATAAGTCATCTTGCCACCCAGACCCTTGGCCTTCTTTACTAGAACGACTAAAACTCCACCAACCTGCGAACTGCTTTTAAGCTTCAAAAAATTTGGACTTTTATTATTATCAAACTCTTGCACTTCGAAACCTTTAGGAATCTTAAACGAACTTTTTTCTGTTCGAACTCTCAATTCTAATACTCCATTTCCAATAAAACTTCCATTTAGGAAATCTCTTTTTGAGCAACCAATAAATGCACCAGGTATTTCATAACACTTCTATCATGTAACCTAACCGACCAAGGTTCAGATTCTTTCTCAGCAATTAATTTAAGCCCAGCAATACTTGCGGAATTACTCCCACCCTTAAACAAATCCCTAATATGAGCTTCGCTGGCACCTCTTTTATCCGATCTCTGCGAATGTCCTCCAATCCAAGCTTCGACTGCTGTAGCAGAAGAAGACCAATCATATGGCGAGGACATCAAAATTTTTCCGCGATCCAATAAAACTCTTTCTAAACTCAGCAGATGTTCATAAGGAGACGCGACACAATCGATGAGATTCAGACTTGAGGAAAAAGCAAAACTCCCCGCTGAAAAAGGTAATTTCAATGCGTCACAAACCCAAAAATCAACCCGGTCTCGATTTGAAAAATTAACGCAAAATTCTCGACGATCATATACCGTACCGACTCTGCGTTTAGGATAAGAAACTGATCCTTTATTCAAAACATCCAAAGCCGTTCTTAACATTGAAAAATTGAGATCGACCCCCAAAACAAGGTCGTCTGCTTTTTCAGCTAAAATAAAGGTAGAACGACCAGCGGAGCATCCGATATCAATCAGTGGACCTTGAGGAATTTCTCCAACTAACTCTAATCCACTCTTAAGGAGAGTAGAAATACCTCCTGGAATTGAATCGTCTTCATTATCCTCTAATGGATCCAAGTCCCCATAATGACCATGAACATAAGTACTCAAATGCTGTCGATGAACGTCTAGAGCCACTCCCGGCCCACAGCAATCCCCAAGAATACTCTCGATCGTTTCCCCTAAATCATTTCGCATCATGATGGGGAAAATAAATTGAGAAATATAGGACTTTAAATCATTAAGGATCACTGGTATTCCATCTATAATGGGATATTCGCTCTGACATCCCGTATCAGAACAAACCAAAACGCCTTCAATAACGTCCCCTTTAGTTTCACGATGGACCGTTTTAATGTTTAATAAACTTTCTTTTGAAGAGTTAGATAAACAAAAAGGGCAAATCGGTTTTAAAGTTTCAAAATGTCGTAATTTCAAAAGATTAACCGTTGATTATAACTGTGGGACAACCTGGAGGTAGAATTTTTCCAACCGGGGCTGGTATTGGAGCCACACAACTTGCATGAGCAGTCATATCGTCCACTCTAGCCGCTGGAGGACCGCCAACCATTACAGTGCCTGAACCTTTTACAACTGTTCCAGGTCCACCAGGAACACAACCTGGTAACATACAGGGCATTGTCATACTACCGACGTTTGCGGCTGGCAAATTTCCAATAAGCACCGTGGGAGCCCCCGATATTATAGCCAAAGGCAATCCTGGATGTGGAACAGGTGTTGGGCTGGGCGCTGGAGGGTGAATGGGGGCATGACAATGAGGAGCGTCTTGCTTTACTAGATCCGTCATTCGGGCTGCTGCGGGCATGGTTTTCCTCTTTCTAATTTAAATAGATAAGTTTACCCACCACCTTCACGTTCTCAGTGGATCGAATGTCCATTTGCTTTTCAGAGTCAATTTTCAATTTGCCTCCACTTTCTAATGAAGCGTCTTCCTCGGCCTTAATTTCGACCTTCTTTGCTTTTAAAGAAATTTTATCAGAAGCTATTAAATCTAACTTCCCGCCTTCCAATGTCAGCGTCGGTCCATCTTTTGTCAATCTTACTTTCATTTCCAATATTCCCTCAGGAGAAAAAACTTCTAGCTGTTCTTCTCCATCAATTTTGATTGAAACTAAACGGCCAGAAGGAAGATTGATTTTTTTATCTTCGTTTTCAAGCTTTTCAGGTTCAACTGGAATCTCGTTTTTTTTTATAGACACGTTTTTAGGCATATCATTTTCTCAAGTTTCAAATTAAAAAAATCTTAACAAGTATACGGATTAAACTTAAATATTTTAACTACCCTAAAGCAGCGCTTTTCTTAATATTATCAACCGCTAACTGTTGGGTTTCATAATTTAATAAATTGCCATATTGCCTTAAATAATTTTTTTCTCTGGCTGCGGTAAATTTTTCATAATATTCAGCGATATCACCTTGAGTCAGATCAGGTAAGTTAAGAATCGATTTTCTATGATTCGCTGGTAACTCCAGATAATCTTCTGGCAAATAGCCCTTATCCAAACATAATTTAAATAAAGCCGTTCCCGGGAATGGATAGAAAACACTGTAAGAAAAATCATCCGGTTCTAATTTTTTAATAAAATCAAGAGTTGCATCCATGTCTTGTCTTGTTTCTCCAGGCACTCCCAACATAAAATTCGCTATAACCCGAATACCAACTTGCTTAGACCAATTAAAAACTTCTAAAAAACGCTCGTTAGCTACCGGACGATTCATTATATTCTTACGAACTCGGTAACTGCCGCTCTCTACTCCATAAATAATGAACTGACAACCTGCAGCAGCTAGATCTTCCATCATTTCGAAAGTCATCGTTTCGACTCTCGCGTTAATCGAAAAGCCAACCTCAACTTCTACTTTATATTGCTGACAAAAATTGCGAATCCACTTCCTATCAATCGTGAAGGTATCGTCTTCAAAAATAACAAAATTCAAAGACCCATTTCTTTTAATATCAACAAGCTCGTCCAATACATTTTGACAGGAGCGCCTCCTTCCATATTCACTCCCAGCGTACAGCTCCAAAGTATTTGCCGCTGCACAATAGGAACAGGGAAACGGGCAGCCTCGTTGAGTGCAGATGTGAACAACTCCATCTTGTTCGTCAAGAAGATCGCGAGCCATGAATGGCAAAGAATCTATCGAGGGAATCGGCGGGCGAATGGAGGGTCTTTTTCCTCCTCGAACCCAAATATTTAAAATTGAATCAGGAAGAATTTGTTTTCTACGTTCTAAATAGCTCAACACTTCTTCCATAGCTTCTTCGCCTTCGCCCAGGCAAACATAATCAAATCCTCCCGAGGCTAGCACTTC
>CAWVUN010000199.1:0-4530 GCA_963932495.1 uncultured bacterium | reverse complement strand
ATAAATAACAGTTGGCGTTATAGCATAAAATAATAACGTCTCAATGTTTTAAAAGTCGGCATAAAAATAATTTGAATAAAGATAAATCGATGTGGAACATAATATAGATAAAACATAATCCCCATAAACCCACAAAGTATATAAAAAGTTAATCCAAAAACTTCCTCAAGCATAACCAAGCAAAGCTTCGGCTTTATCGCAATCATAAAACAAGGTCAATAAACTAATACTCAATGATTCCAAAACAAAAAAAAATTTTTCTTTTAAACGAGTACCTCGTTGGAACAAACATAAATTAGCTCACACAAAGATTACGGAAAAAACAACAGCAATGGATTTACTTAGTAAACCACATAGAAAAAAAGCAGAGATAAAAAATAAAATTTACTTTTCCCCTATCCGTCATGATCCATTATATATCGGGTGTAAGATAGAAACAAAAGTAAAACAAAAGAACTCGCTAACAGATTTTTATTTATGAAAACCGAAAATAAAATTCAACGTTTATCGGATGGACACCGAACAAAACGGCCGTTGAAAATGCGACAAAAAACCTAAAAATTGAAACGTTGCAAAATAAAAAAACAAGAAAGCATTCACGCAATGGATAAAAATTATTTTAAAATGAAAACCTGGAGTAATTACTCATAACATAGAGAAATCAATAGAATAAGAAATTTTTGTTAAAGGGATATAGCTATAAAAGACTTGAAAACTGAAGAGGTTTTCAAAAATACTCTTAACTGACAACGTTTTTATATGAGGGTTTTGAAAAATATACGCATCATCGTCAGAGCCAAATAAAAAGTCGTAAGAAAGTGATGGAGAAAAAACCAAAAAACCAATTAGAAAAAAGAGCATGGGTAAAACTGGAAATCCTTTTCGGTGCATGATCTAAATTTAACATATAATTTTTACAACTAGTAATTTTGATCCAATTTCAACTAAACACTATCAAAGGAAATATGCTTTGATTTGAAATTCCTTTTTTTCTTTTCTGTATTTTTTACTTAAGGGACAGTTTACCTTTCCGTCAATCAAATACTTTGCTAATCCTACCGAACTCATTCAATCAGAATGGAACAACCGACAGTATCGATGTTTAAATTAATTAACTTGTAATGAGTGGTTTTTATCCAATTTAACCCAGATTTGCAACAGCTACAATTACATGGTTAACTTATTTATAAAAGGTTTGGTCAATTTAAAGTTTGGAATATTTATATAACATCAATATTGGAACAAAATACCTTTAGGGGACCATTCACCTTTTTTGGCAATGCTAATGTACCTGCTATTTTGTTTGGGGGTAAACTTAGGATGGGAAGAAAAAATCAGTCATTACTCATACCGAACAATTCAGATCAAATGGATTGATCCGTTTGTATTTTCATATAAATAGAGGTAGGATCCTGAACAGCTTGCTAATTGGTATTAACAAGTTAACACTGCCTTATTGCCTCATCAGTAGTTTCGACTTTTATCCGCTGTAAAAGCGTTAAAAAGTGAACAAATTAAATTCTATTGATCACATTATCTAATTTAGATAAATAAAGTAATTCTTAAGCTTTCCAAATAAAGAAATCTTTAGATAATTGGATAAATAATTTTAGAATTTAACCGATAAAATTTATTAAAGTTTTTCTAAAGAGTAACCAAAAAATTTAATAAAGAATTTCGAGAAGGATATCTTAAAATAATAGCAGAATGAGTCAAAATCCTAAAGAGAATAAAGTCATTCCCCGTCAGTATTTTCTAATCGTGCAGTAGCTCGAAATAATCGAAGTTGCGCTTCTTCAAAGTCAGGTTCTGAGAGTTTTGCTTTAGCCAAGGACTCTTCTGCTTTAACTTTAGAAGATAAAGCCCGTTCATTATCAATTTCATTAGTAAATTCAGCCGTACTCGCCAACACGATAACTTTATTATCGGCAACTTCTACAAATCCACCGGTGACAACTAAAGAAATACTTTTCTCACCTATTTGGTAGGAAAGTGAACCAGGACGAAGAGTCGAAATAATAGGAGCATGATTTGGTAAAATTCCCATATCGCCTTCTGACCCAGGAATATTAACTTGGTCAACCTTTTCAGTCACCAATAGTCTCTCAGGGGATACGATATCAAGCTCTAACGTTTCGTCAGCCATCAGATTAACCTTCCTTCTTCATTTTAGCGGCTTTTTCTCTAGCTTCTTCTATTCCGCCAACCATGTACAGGGCTTGCTCTGGCATATCGTCACAACGACCGTCTAAAATTTCTTTAAAGCTATCGACGGTATCTTTCAATTTAACGTATTTCCCAGGAGAACCCGTAAAAACTTCAGCCACAAAGAATGGTTGGGAAAGAAATTTCTGAACTTTTCGAGCACGAGCTACAAGAAGTTTATCTTCTTCTGAAAGCTCATCCATACCCAAAATAGCAATGATATCTTGCAAATCTTTATAACGTTGCAGTATTTTTTGAACGCCACGGGCTACGTCATAATGTTCTTGTCCAATAATATTTGGATCTAAAATTCGAGAGGTAGAATCCAACGGATCAACAGCAGGATAAATACCAAGCTCAGAAATTCGACGATTCAATACGGTAGTAGCGTCCAAATGAGCAAAAGTAGTCGCAGGAGCCGGGTCAGTCAAGTCATCGGCAGGGACGTAAACCGCCTGAACAGATGTTATTGAACCTTTTTTGGTCGATGTAATTCGCTCTTGAAGATTACCCATCTCTGTTGCCAAAGTTGGTTGATAACCAACAGCTGAAGGAATTCGACCCAAAAGCGCCGATACCTCAGAACCTGCTTGAGAAAATCTGAAAATATTATCAACGAAAAGTAGAACGTCTTTACCGCCAACATCACGAAAATACTCTGCCATAGTCAAACCGGTCAATCCAACACGCATTCTTGCGCCTGGAGGCTCTGTCATTTGACCATAAATCAACGCAATTTTATCGATAACACCTGAATCCTTCATCTCATGGTACAAGTCATTTCCTTCGCGAGTTCTTTCCCCAACCCCAGCGAACACAGAATAACCACCATGTCCCATAGCGATATTATGGATTAATTCCATAATCAAAACAGTTTTCCCTACACCTGCTCCCCCAAACAAACCCGTTTTACCACCTTTTAAGTAAGGCTCTAAAAGGTCGATAACCTTAATCCCGGTTTCAAACATTTCCATACCGGTATCTTGTTCTTCTAGCGGGGGTGCTTCACGATGAATACTCCAAGTTGTTTTGGATTCAACAGGAGGTTTTTTATCGACTGGTTCGCCAACAACATTTAAAATTCGGCCTAAAACTTCTTCTCCAACAGGAACCAAAATAGGGTTGCCAGTATCTTCCGCTTCCATTCCCCTAACTAAACCATCTGTAGGCTGCATGGAAATAGCTCGAACAGCATTATCGCCAAGATGTTGAGCGACTTCGGTGATAATATATTCGCTATCGCCTTCTTTTGGGTTTGGATGCTTAATTCTAACTGCGTTATTCAAAGCGGGCAATCCGTCTTTTTCAAACCTAAAGTCGACCACGGGACCCATTACCTGAATGATACTACCTTTATTCATTTCAATTCCTCGCCTTATAAACCGGATTTTTGATTAACCTTTGAGAGCCTCAGCTCCACTGACGATTTCAGTCAATTCTGTCGTAATATAAGCCTGACGCGCTTTGTTATAAAACAGAGTAAGCTGCCCTATCATTTCTTTCGCATTTCGGCTGGCATTATCCATAGCGGCCATTCTTGCGCCATGCTCACTCGCTATGGACTCCAAGAAAGACTGATGAATCACTGTTTCCACATACATTTTCAACAGTTGCTCTAAAACACCTTCCTGACCTGGCTCATAAATATAGTCTACTTCCTGACCATTTTCTTTAACCTCGCCTGGAACTACAGGTAGTAATTGTTGAGCAATCACCGTTTGTTGAATAACGGATTTAAACTCGTTATATACAATATAAACTTTATCTGCTTTTTCATCGAGAAACACATCGGTTAGTTTCTTAGCTATTTCTGCTGACATGTCAAACGTGTAACTTTTGGTCCAACCTAAATAATTTCCGACAACAGGAAACCCCTTATTTTTAAAAAAAGTATTTCCCTTTTTCCCAGCAAATAAAAATGAGATCTCATTGCCTTTATTTTCTTTGATCAATTGGTTGGTTTTACGATTTAAGTAACTATTAAAGCCGCCACACAACCCCTTATCTGAAGTGATGAGAAGAATCAAAACTTTTTTCACTTCACGGGTATTTAATAACGGGTGTTGATCTTTATCGCAACGCGCCGCCAAAGAATTCATAACATCTTTGGTTTTTAATGCGTACGGTCTAGCTCGAAGCATAGCTTCTTGCGCTTTACGCAACTTTGAAGCCGAAACCAGCTTCATCGCTTTTGTAATTTGCTGAGTATTTTTTACGCTACGAATTCTTCTTTTAATATCTCGTAAATTCGGCATATTCTATTAGCAATACCTTTTATATAACAAATTCAAACATAGTGCGGTTCATTAAGAACCGCCAATATTA
>CAWVUN010000198.1:0-4539 GCA_963932495.1 uncultured bacterium | reverse complement strand
AGCTAGCATCAATTTTTATCCAGTGGAAAGCAATTTAAACATCTATCGCCCCTGGGTATCGGACGACCTTTTAAAAGCCCCCGATGACGAAAAAGTTAATATTTACATCGATCTGTGCAAACAGTTGGTATTTCCAGCTGTGGAAAAAGAACAACCTGGGCTTATTGGGATCACATTGGGAACTCCCGTTCAACTAATGTCGGGCATGACCTTTGCTAAATTATTGAAGCGACAATTTCCGGATATTCATATTACCGTCGGCGGTAATATTGTCACTCGTTTGAAAGAAGAATTTGGAAATAAAAAGGAATTTTTTGATCAATCTATCGACTCCTTTATTTGCTACGAAGGTGAGCACGCATTAGTAGAACTTGTGGAAGCCCTTAAAGGCGAACGCGAGATGTCCAACGTCGCTAATCTCACTTGGCGCGAGCCAGGTGGGAAAATTCGACGCAACGATAAAATGCATCAAGAAAACGTTTCCGAGGCTCCAATTCCAGATTTTGACGGATTGCCTTTTGATAAATATTTTGCACCAGAAATGATTCTTCCATACTTAGGGACACGTGGATGTTATTGGGGCAAATGTACATTTTGTGATCATGGAGCTGGATATATAGACCAGTTTAGGGCAAAACACGCCGACCAAATAGTCGACGAACTCGAGCAAATTCAAGCAAAATACAAAAACAAACATTTCCTTTTCACCGACGAATCATTTCCACCCGCTTTATTTATAAAGTTGCCGGGTCTTATTTTGGAACGCGGTTTAGAGTTTTATTGGACAACCTTAATACGATTTGAAAGCCAATTGATCGAACCTGAAATTTGGGACAAAGCCGCAGAGTCTGGCTGTCGATCTTTATACTTTGGCTTGGAGTCCGCTAACGAACGCATTATCAAATTAGTCAAAAAAGACACAAAAATTGACGTCGCTATCCAAAATCTCAACGAAGCCAAACGAGTTGGTATTTGGAGCCATGTCATGGGATTTTTTGGATTCCCCAGTGAAACTCAGGAAGAAGCGGAAGACACCAGACGATTTCTGTTGGAATACAAAGATATAATCCATTCTGTGGAAATGTATTTTTTCGTGCTGTACAAAAATGCTCCAGTATACAAGGACATACCCAATTATAATATCACGGTTGAAAGTAATCCTGATCACGACTTAGCACTAGATTATTACTACACTCCAGACAGCGGACTTTCAATCAACGACGCGATGAAACGGTACGAAAGTTTTTACCAAAATGACTTCGAACCCTGGGCTCTTCGTTTAAACGCTCGCGAGCACGTTTATCTCTATATCACTCATTTCGGAACGAATGATTTGCCGCATATTTATGTAAAAAATCATCCCGATCATGAATCGCTCCTCACTCCCGAAGTGATGATGTGATTTCCACCCCATCCTTAAAGAATATCTTCACATAAAAGTTTTTTCTTTCTCCTCGTTAAGTACTGATAAAATACTGAATCGCATTTTATTTTTGGAGGATCATGACTTTAGGGGAAAAAATACTTAAGAATCGCGAGAAAGTTTGCCTATCGCAAGTGGAGTTTGCGCATCGACTTGGCATGAGCGATGTCAAAAGAATCGAGATCTGGGAAAAGAACGAATCCACTCCCGACCTTCTTATACTCGATGCAATGACAAAAATTTTTGGAGTTTCAAAAGGTTGGTATATAGCTAAAGAAGATGTATCGTTCCATGATTTTTTAGATGAAGTTTTAGAGATCAGAGAACTCATCACCTATATTGCTTTTCATGGCGATAGACATTTTATTAAAGACGCAATGAGAACACTTAAGGAAATCAAAGCAAAAGTAATCGAAACAAACCAGAAAAAAAACAATTAAATTCTGAACTAGTTCGTCAATCTCACCAATTTCTCCTAATGTCATATTTATATCTCAATTAATAGCTCTATAATAGGCACCATACAAACCAATATCGTCCCCAATTTGAGTTGGTTCAATATCGGGAATGGTTTGAACTAAAGAATATTTGGATATACTTTTCTTATCTGGAATGATGCGATCAAACTGCTTAATTCCTACAGATCCCATGACAATTATTTTCTCTGGATCATAAGCGTTAACTATGTTTCCAAACCCGTGTGCATTATAGCTTTTGATCTGCTGAACCAAGCTTTCGAAATGCGGTTCGTCAAAAACTTGTTAAATTGCTATTTCCAATCCTAATTCTTCTATAGTTTTCTTAATGCCATCTCCCGACTTTTGGGCTGCCCAGCAACCTGAATAGCCTTGAAATGGATTTGCCCTATCACGATCTTTTTCTATAACGCAATGACCAATTTCTGTTTTCCGATTATAAATTTTACCGTCAACAAAAATTCGAATACCTATTCTCGTACTAATTATGACTAGGCAAAAGTTCTTACTTGCTTTACCAAATCCAATCGCCAACTCAGCATTCACTGCCATATTCATATCATTCTCTAGAAAAAAACGAACTTGGAAATAATCCTTTAGCAGATCTTGAAAGTTTATCGATTTTTCAATTTTTAATGGCTTGGAACCAAGCATAAAGTTCCCTTCAACTGGCCCGGGAACTCCAATCGACAAAGCTCTTATATTCTCAGAATTTAAATTTGTTTCTCTTTCTCGAATTATTTTGGATTTTTTTTGAATTTGCTGAACGAGATCTGGCGGGTCGTTTCTAATCGACGCTTCAACATAAACAGAATCTATTATTTTTCCATCTTCAATTAGAACGCCTCTGTATTGGTCCCGCCAATATCAAAACACTCAACAATAATTGGGGATTTAGGATCGTCTTGCATATGCTTAGCCTTGAATAGAACGAAGGTTTTATCGTTTAACAACGCAATACAAGCATATAAGAAATGAAGAAGTTAACGGTAATGATTTTAACAGATCGAGGCGTGATTCCTCGATCCTTCGAGTCCCTCAGGACAGGCTAAGATTGGAGTGACATGCAATGGGAGAGGGTTTAAACCAAAGTTAAACTTTGTTTAACGTCGACCATACAAACAAGATCTTTAATCAATAAACATCAGATAAAAAAAGTCACTCTTCACAAGATTCAGAATCACATTTTAAGGTTTATCAATACATATGGGCGACATGACGGCCATAACCGTTATGGATTTCTGTGAGACGTTCTTCTTCCGTTCCAATGATCTTCTCTCTTCCTTGAGACCACCGAGGATGGGGAACAGCTGGATTGACGTTAGCTTCAAATTGATACTCCATACTTTGCGCGATAGTCCAAAAAGTTGGAGGTTGATAATCGAGAAACTCTATAGTTTCTATCGATTTCGCGCTCTTATATCCATATTTCCAAGGAACAACCAAGCGAATAGGAGCTCCATGTTGTTTTGGAAGTGGATGGCCATAAATCCCCACTGCCATGAAAGTCAATTTATTCATGGCTTCTTCAATCCTCAAGCCTTCTGTATACGGCCACGGAAACCAAAACTTCAGTTGGCCAGTGGCTGAAAATGGTCGGTGGAAAGTGGTAAATGCTACATGTGTAGCAGACGACTTTGGTTTTACCTTGTCAATCAGAGCCTTCAATGGAAAACCTGTCCAAGGAACTAACATAGACCAAGCTTCAACACAGCGAAGCCGATAAATTCTTTCCTCCATTGGCATGGTTTTAAACAAATTATCCATGTTAAAAAACCCCGGACTATCAACAAGACCTTTCACTTCTAATTTCCAAGGCTTTGTTTTTAAAATCTGAGCGCTATAACGCGGCTCTTCCTTGGTCGTAGAAAATTCATAAAAATTATTATAGCTTGCGGCAAATTTTTCAGGAACGATAGGACCGTTCACCGTATAAGAGTTATTCAACTTTGCCGGATATATCGCCTTTTCCGCTTCAGAAATAGGAATAGGAGTGGACGGTTCTCCACTCTTTGCAGAAGGCGCGCATCCCGCCCAAGAAACGGCAGAGAATAAAGCAATCGTGCCTGTCCCTTTCAGGAACTTTCGTCGGTCCATGAAAACCGATTCGGGGGTGGTTTCATTTTCTGAAATGTCCCAGCTTTTTGTTTTTTTTATATTTGCCATTGTGTGTTTCTTTCTGATTTTTTAGAGCCATGTCTTTATGCGCTTTAAGGTATCGTCCTGTTAACGGAGACGTTAAAACTTTTTCAAAATTTTGTAATTGAAATTGGTATCTATCAGAATAATCGATGGAATCTACTGAAGCTTTAGACGCCTGCATTGGGGTAAAAAGAAATAAAACTTGCGCTTCGTTTTTTTAGATATGTTTATAATTGAACTTCTGTTTCTATTAGCATGCCACAAGATATTATTAAATATATGCCCTATTGTAATTTTACCTCCAAATAGCAACCGACAAGTAAAATCTTTTCTTTCATCTAAACCCATTGGATTTGGAGGAGCGGCAATTCTATCAAAATATGTTTTTCTCGTCACAGACTCTCACTGATTATTATTTTAATTAAATATTGGTTAGAGAATGTTTCAAAAGCCAAAGTTAATTCTCTTCCATATTCTTTGCAGAATTCATTAAATCTT
>CAWVUN010000197.1:0-4548 GCA_963932495.1 uncultured bacterium | reverse complement strand
TCCAGAAAATAATTGCATAACAGTAACAAACCCAATAGCCATGATAGAAAGGGCGACGATGACTTCCAAAAGTGAAAAGCCTTCTTCATTATGGGGCTTGGATTTCAACACTGGGTTTTCCTATAACTGGATCCAGACTGATTGCATACTGTGTTTTGTCGTCATCTTTAATAGTTTCTATTAAGATTTCGCCACCACTTGAGTTTCCCTGTGGGTAAAAAACGATATAAAAAGGTCCGGAGTTTACTTCTTCATCAGAATCGATAAATTGGACGATACGAATTCGTGAATCTAGTTGTTTTACTTCCGAAGATTTTTCAGTGTCGATATTATTAAGCCAATATTGATTAGTGTCGATGTTGGCGTTAAATGTATAGGCAGTCTTTTCTGAAATGGCTTTTGATCTTGCGTAACGTAACACGGTAGCAATACTGCGAGCAGAAGTTTGACTTTTAATTCGATCTAGGGTTTTAAAAAGAAATGGAGTTGTTAATCCCGTTATTAGCACAACCATTAATAGTACTAAAATTAGTTCGAATAATGAAAAGCCGCTATGATTTTTCCAAATTATAGATTGGCTAATCCAATGTCTTCCAGCTAGCGATATCTTGGTTATAGCCTTCCCCTCCCTCTGCATTGTCGGCCCCATAAGAAAGTAGATCGTATTCTCCATGTTCACCGGGAGAGCGATAGACATAATCGTTACTAAAAGGATCTTTAGGAACTTTTTTCTTGAGATAGCTTTTTATAGCTTCTAAACCCTCTGAGGTTGTTGGGTATCGGTGGTTTTCTAATCGGTAAAGGTCTAAAGCCTGACCTAGTAATTCAATTTGGGCTTGTGCGTCTTTTTGACGGGCTTTATCAACTTGACCAAAAATTTTAGGGCCAACTAAAGAAGCCAAGAGCCCAATAATTAGCATGACCACAAGTAACTCAATAAGAGAAAATCCCTTGTTTCCTAATTTTGAAAATACAGTTAAATAATTTGAGGATTTCATATTATTTCCAGAAAAAGCTTAAAGAGGAATATCGTTAATGCTAAAGACTGCCATTAAAATGGCAATTACAATAAAGCCGATTACCATCGCCATAATAAGTATCATTAATGGTTCGATCAAAGAAATGAGGCCTTTGACGGCAAGTTCAACTTCTTTCTCATAAGTTTGCGAAACTTTTTCTAACATCTGGTCCAGATTTCCGGTTTCTTCTCCCACCGTAATCATGTGAATAGCCATTGCAGGGAAAATTCCAGCTTTTTGAAGGGGGCCGGAAATACCTTTTCCTCCTTTTAGGCCTTGATGTAAATTTTCCAAAGATTTTGCCATCACACTGTTGCCAAGAATTGCGCGAACAATGAGCAAAGCGTTTAAGATGGGAACTCCACTATTCAGAAGGGTTGATAAGGTTAAACTAAAACGAGCCGTTTCAATTTTTCGGATCAAAGAACCCACAAGAGGAAGTTTTAAAACCATTGCATCCCACTTTAGTTTGCCTGTTTCGTTTTGTAAATACAAGCGAAACGCTAACGCTAATCCAATAATTGAAAGTGTCAACGCCCACCAATAGGACTGAAGAAAGTCGCTTATTCCTAATAATATAACTGTGGGTAAAGGCAATTGCCCTAACTCTTGAAAAATATCAGCAAATTTGGGTAATACAACAGTGAAAATAATGATCACGGCTCCAAGGCCTACAAACATCAAGAATAAGGGGTATACTGAGGCTGACCGAACAGTATTTTTAAATTCTTGATTTTTCTCCAAAAAATCTGAAAGCCTTAGCAAAATAGCACCTAAAACTCCACCTGCTTCTCCTGCGCGTACCATATTGATATATAACTTCGAGAAAACTGCGGGATATTGTGCGAGAGCATCGGCAAGAGTGGAACCGCTCTGGATCTTATTTCTAATATCTGCCAAGGTATCTTTTATTGTCTCGCCTTCGGAGATTTTTATGGATATTGACAAACTTTTATCGAGTGTTAGACCCGACGAAACCAATGTAGCTAATTGTTGTGTAGCAGCGAGAAGTGCTTTAGATGAAACTTTTGGGAAAATACTAAGATCGGGAATTTTAAAGTTAAGATCAAAAGAGTTTCCTGCTTTTTTTTCAGAAACTTTTATAGGAAGGTAATTTAAGCCTCTTATTTTTCTAACAGCCAACTTAGGGTCGGGAGCGTCAATGCTTCCCTCAATAAGTTTTCCTGAATTGTCTGTTGCCTGATAAAAGTATAAAGTCATAAAAACTTGACCTAAAATTACAGTTTAAGATAGATAAACTTAGAGCTCATTATTTAAGGTTACTCTTAATACTTCTTCAGGAGTCGTTACACCTGCCAAAACTTTTTCCCAGCCATCTTCTCGAAGGGTGTTCATACCTTTACTTCTTGCCGAATCTCTAATTAAGTGAGCACTTGCGTTTTCCACGATTAACTTACGAATATCGTTGTCGATTGTCATTAACTCGTAAAGTCCTTTTCGTCCCTTATAGCCGGTATTACTGCAGCGGTCACATCCTTTACCTAAAAAAGTATATCCCTGATCGGCATAATCGCCCATTTCTTTTATAAATGAAGGATTGATCTGGACTTTTTCCTTACAATGTTCGCAAATAACTCGGACGAGACGTTGAGCAAGGACACCTATAAGAGCAGATGAAATTAAAAAGTTTTCCACACCCATATCGACTAAACGAGTGATTGCGCCTGCGGCATCGTTAGTATGTACTGTGCTAAAAACCATATGCCCTGTGAGGGCCGCTTGAATGGCAATGCCCGCTGTTTCAGCATCTCGAATTTCCCCGATCATGATAACGTCAGGATCTTGTCGAACAATTGAGCGCAATCCATGAGCAAAGGTCAACCCGATCGAGGATTTAACGTGAATTTGATTGACGCCTTTAAGTTGGTATTCCACCGGGTCTTCTACTGTAATAATCTTACGCTCTTGCGTGTTGATAGTTTGGAGAGCTCCGTAAAGAGTTGTAGTTTTACCGCTACCTGTGGGACCGGTGACTAAAAATTTCCCGTAAGGTTTTTGAATGATTTTTTCAAAAATTCGCAATTCTTTTTCGGGAAACCCCAATCCTTCCAAACTAAAAACGCCGTCCTCGCCTTTATCCAATATTCTCATGACGACGCTTTCGCCATAGAGAGTAGGGAGGGTTGAAACGCGGACATCTATATCCTTACCCTGAGTTTTAAGTTTGATCCGCCCATCTTGTGGTAGTCTGCGCTCAGAAATATCCAATTGAGCCATTATTTTTATTCTTGAGGAGATGGCAGCGTGTAAACGCTTGGGAGGAGCTTCAAAATCGTGTAAAACGCCGTCGATACGATACCGCAAAATAAGATCGTGTTCGAAAGGCTCCAAATGAATATCACTGGCACTTTTCTCAATAGCTTGGCTAAATAGGTGGTTGACGAGTTTAATGACTGGAGCTTCTGAGGCCATATCTCGAATATGGTCGGCATTTTCAGAGTCCATACCCATTTCGCTCATATCTTCTTCGGCAATGTCTCCAACAATTCTTCCCAGGGCCGAGTTCCCTTCACCATAAAATGATTCAATGGATTCCAAAATCACTTCTTCGCTGCATAAAACTGTTTTTACTGATTTTTGTAGAGTAACTTTTAGTTCGTCGATGGTATTTAAATCAAATGGATTAAAGACGGCAATAGTTAAGTTTTCGGGTTCAGATTTAATCGGAAAAATTAGTTTTTCTTTAAGAAAGGCAGTGGAAACTGGAAAATCGGGAACAGGTAATTCCTCTTCAGCAAAATCTTTAGCTGTCACATAAGGAATACCCAATTCTTTGCTTAATGTTTCCAATAATACTTCGGAGCGAATATAACCATGCTCAACCAGAGTTTTTCCTAAAAAGTTTCCGTTTTGAAAATTATTCGTCTTAATTTCTTCGATCTCGCTTGCAGAGATTTGATTTTTGGAGATAAGGATTTTTTCTACTGGATCGACTTTTTTTAGCATAATTTATCTCCCGGAAATACGCGGGCGGTTAACTCGAGTCTGACGGCCAGAAATATTTTCTCCCGAAACATTAGCACCTCTTGGAGGAGCTACAAATTGAGCTTTCCCAGAAATATGCGAGATTGGCCTGTTTTGTTTAGGCTGAACTCGAACCGGGGTAGTTTTTGGTATTGGTCTAGGTTTCGGAGAATTAACGGGAACTGGAGGCATAGGTCTAGATACTTCTGGAGCATTTTTCGCTTTCTTTGGAGGTTTATAAGCTAGATTATTGCCTTGCTTTTTAATAGGGGTTGTCGATTTTTGATTTAGCTTTTTGGTGACGGAATTTCCTAAACCGTCGCTAAGAGTCACTGATAATTGGTTTATATCTATGACTTGGAAATCTCCAATATAATCCCCTAATCGGTAGCCCTTTTTTTTAATAGGTTTCCGCGAGATATTGGTTTCTCCTGAGTTAACATAGTACTTTCCATCTAGAATAGCTATTTTGCTGGAAGCTAGCATCATTATCCCCTTTACATTAAATTCGGGAGGCGGAATTTGAGGCTTTGGAGTTGATGCA
>CAWVUN010000196.1:0-4587 GCA_963932495.1 uncultured bacterium | reverse complement strand
CACGAAGATGTCGTCCTTAAACTCAAAGATAAAGACCATTCCTGTTTGATAACATCGGAAAAAGATTCCGGTTTTATTAGCCTTGTAATGCCTATGAGACTTTAATATAAGTTTTATGTCTAAAATTGGCGTTCTATTCTCTCTCGTACTTATTAAATCTTTTTTATTAGTTCCGCCAAAACTCCTGAATCCCTTCGACTTAAAAAAGAAAAATTATACAATGAGCGAAGGTTTTTGAGCTTTTTAAACGTTTTCCAACACAGGCATTTAAGGGCTAATTCAGAATTTGCTTAAATTTAAGAAAAGCGATCAAATTCTATGCTAAAATGCCTCATTCCCAAGGACTCATCGCAGATCGCGATACAAATATTTACCTAGGCTTTGGCCTTGGTCACTTGGACTCAATTATTGCCGTTTTTTGAAACTATATTTAACGTCAAAACATTCTAAGAAAGGGTCGTTATCATGGCTATTAGGTTAGGAGATACCGCTCCAAACTTTACTACTGAATCTACAGAAGGCACTATTGATTTTCACAATTGGATTGAAGGAAGCTGGGTTGTTTTGTTTTCTCATCCTAAAGATTACACTCCAGTTTGCACGACAGAATTAGGCCGTCTCGCAAACATGAAGCCTGAATTCGACAAAAGAGGCGTCAAGGTGATCGGATTGAGCGTGGATGATATCGAATCCCATAAAGGTTGGATTAAAGATATTAACGAAACCCAAAATTGTTCTGTGGGTTATCCTATAATCGCAGATCCTGAAAAAAAGGTCGCAGAACTATACGACATGATTCACCCAAACGCTTTAAATAATCTGACTGTGCGGTCAATCTTCATTATTGGCCCAGATAAAGCTGTGAAATTAATGTTAACTTACCCAGCTTCTACTGGAAGAAATTTTGACGAGTTATTACGCGTTATAGATTCTTTGCAATTAACCTCAAACCACCAAGTCGCTACTCCAGCGGATTGGAAATGGGGCGAAGATTGTGTCGTTGTTCCCGCAATTAAAACCGAAGATATACCTGCAAAATTTCCAAAGGGACATAAGGTTATCAAACCTTACCTAAGAACAACTCCTCAACCTAACATCTAAAAAAGTTAGAGTTAACAGAGTTAAAATAATTTGCTATTGCCTATCTCTTGATTTTAAAGGATAGGTTTATAGCAAATTTTATTTTTAAAGAGATTTATAACTTTTCTTAGTCAACCTGACAAGAAATACTAATGAAATAAAACTTATTTTTAACCCGCCTACTGACGCAAATATCTCGAGAGCTCATCAGGCGGATCAAAAAAAATTGCAAATACCCTTAAACTGAAGAAAACTAAAAACAAGGGTATTATAAAAACTTTATACCATCTCGTTAACTGTACTCATAAAAATGAATTCTCATCCAAATACAAAAATTAGCTCGTTAATTCGTCTGATGGATGACCGAGACGAAACCATTAGAGATTCTGTAAGAGAACAGTTAGTAAAAATTGGCGAAGACGCTATCCCATTTTTAGAACTTGCTGCACGAGACGAAGATTTACGAAGAAGGTCTCAAGCTCAAATTGTTCTAAAAGAAATATTCCCCATCCAACTTGGAGAAAGATTCAGGCGGCTTTCACAAAAATCTGGAGCTAACTTGGATCTTGAAGAGGGAATGTACCTTCTCTCTCAATTTGGCTATCCTGAGTTTGAGCCTGAAGCAGCCCAGTTAGAATTAGACAAGTTAGCAGATGAACTTGCCCCAAGATTACTAAAACACTTTAAACCTATTGAAACAGTTCGCGAATTCATCAAATTCCTTTTCCAAGAAAAAGGTTTTTCTGGTAACGAAAAAAAATATTTTATCGGCGATAATTCGTACTTAAATAAAGTTTTATCTAATAAGACCGGAATCCCGATTTCTTTATCGGTTCTTTGTATGCTGATTGGTAATCGCTTGGATCTACCAATAGTAGGCATCGGCTTGCCATGTCATTTCATTGCAAAATACGACGTTTTATCCAGCCCTGTTTACTTTGACCCTTTTAATAAAGGTAGAATTTTATCTTATCGACAGTGTGTCGAGCTTGTTGAAGGGTTTGGGTTAAAGTTTGAAGACCACTTCTTAACGCAAAGCGGAAATCGAGAAATTTTAATTCGCACAATCAATAACTTGATTATGGTATACAAACAAACCAACGAAACAGAAAAAATAGATCAATTAAGCAATTACGTGCAAATTCTATCTAATCCTAATTTGAAGAACTCTTAGTGGTATCTCTATGAGTAACAAAACCGTTTTGGTAACAGGAGCTGGTGCCGGCATCGGCAGGGCTATTGCTAAAAACCTTTCTGAGAAGGGTCATGGTTTAGTCCTTATAGGTAGAAGTTTGGCACCGTTGGAAGAAACAAAAAAAGATTTAAAATTCCCAAACCAATGCCAAACTTTTTCTGCCGATATTCGAAATTCAAACTCAATCAAGGAATCCTTAGAAAAAAGCGGAATTGACGCCTTATTTTCTATCGTTATTAATGCAGGAGTTGGCGGCAAAAATAGCTATGGAATGTCAGATAGGTGGAACGAGGTAATCGAGACTAACTTAACCGGAAGCTATAATACGGTTCATGAATGCTTGCCCTATTTAAGAAAAAGCTCTCATCCATTTAAGAAAATTATATTCATGTCCTCAATTCTAGCCAGATTAGGCGTTCCCGGCTACTCGGCCTATTGTGCTTCGAAGGCTGGAATTTTGGGTTTAATGCGATCCTTCTCAGCTGAATTAAGCGGAGAAAATATTCTAGTCAACGCAATTTGCCCCGGTTGGGTAAACACACAAATGGCGCATGAAGGACTTGACGGAATGGCTACAGGAATGTCCATTTCTAAGGACGAGGCTTATAAAATAGCCATGTCCCAAGTACCTTTAGGAAAAATGTCAGAACCGGAAGAAATTGCAGGATTAGTAGGTTTCATGCTATCCGAAAGTCAAAACTCCATAACTGGGCAAACTTTGGATATCAATAATGGTGCGATGATGCCATAAAAAAAGCGGAAGAGTAATACTCCCTCTTCTGCTTCTTAAAAATGTGCTTTTGGGTTACGCTACAACAGGCTCTAATCTTTCTATCGATTCTGGCTGAACCTCATCAGAAACCTCTTCCAATTCTCCCGTGTCCACCGCTTGACTCCCTATTGACCTAACTAGTTGATCTGCTAAAAGGTTTTTAAAGTCTTCCAAGGTTTTCAAAAAAATGTCTTCAGGAAACTCCTCTTCGCTTGAGCTAAACACTGCGTCTAAGACCGATTGAACTAGACTAGCCAAATCACGCACTTTTGGAATCTCTTCTGTTGGAAAATCTTGAGCGGTTTCATTGATCAACCGATTGAGCTGATCTTCCTTGCCGATAGTAAAATACTTTCTAACTGCCGAGGTGGTTTCAGTTCTTTCTAAGCTCAATTGAATATTAGTCAAAGTTCCCAAAGATTCTGCTAAAATCGAAGAGGCCTGATCTAAATTAAATTCAGACTGCCCAAAAAAGCTTTCCGCCAAAGGAGACACCTTTTGCGCTAATCTTTCGATAGCCGCTAACTCTTCTTCATTGAGATCGCCTTGAACACTCAAAGAGTATTGAGACGCTGCCGATGCTATAACAGAAAACTGTCTCACGGTTTCCCCATTCGCAAACTGAGTTGAGCTTTCAGATTCAGAATAGCTAAAATCGTTGGAAAACGAGATCGACACCAAATCACCCTCTTGGGTCTTAACATTCAAACCAGCAGATGTAGATAACCCGTAGCTAGCTTGGCTAGAGGCTTTCTGAGTAGTTTGGTTAATTGAATTTGTGCCGATGGCTTCCATGATATTCCCCAAAAAAAAATTTACAATCTCTGCTATTACTTTATTCATCGACCTTTAAGCAGATAACATGAGTTGGAAATATCTATTTGTGTTTTTTTAAAAACCAGATGAATTGAACTAATAATTAGGACTTAGGGGAAGCTTTTCCACTTTCGGGGAAATCGTTCAAGAGTTCAAATCAAAAATATCTTTTAGTCTTGGGTATTTTTTATCTTTTTCAGATAAACGAGGGTCTTTAATTGGCCAATTAACATTTAAATCAGGGTCGTCCCAAATAATCCCACCTTCGTCCTCGGGAAAATAATAATCGGAACATTTGTATAAAAATTCTGCTTTTTCACTCAATACGCAAAACCCATGCGCGAAACCTTTAGGAACAAATAATTGCAACATGTTTTGTTCACTTAAAATAAAACCTACCCAATGTCCAAATGTCGGTGAATTCTTCCTAATATCAACGGCGACATCAAATACCATTCCTTGGGTTACGCGTACTAATTTATCCTGAGGTTTAGAAATTTGATAGTGGAGACCACGGAGAACCCCTTGACTTGACTTGGAATGGTTGTCTTGCACAAAGTCAACGTCAATCCCTGTAAGGCCATACTTTTTCTTTGTATAGCTCTCGAAAAAAAAACCTCTAGTGTCTCCAAAAACTTTAGGTTCAATCAAAAAAACTCCTTCAATAAGAGTTTTCCAAACTTCTAAACCTTCCATGACTCAATTCCTTACAAATTTGATAACG
>CAWVUN010000195.1:0-4589 GCA_963932495.1 uncultured bacterium | reverse complement strand
ACATCAAAAAGTTTAATTTGCCAATTCAACTTGCAGGAAGATTCGGAGCTCAAAATGTAACGATTTCTTTGCCAAAATTATCCGCACAAAATTTTAATGCATCAGCCGACGTCAATTACAAAAATGATAAAGGAAACGTTGCAGTAAAAGTATCAGTCGACAAATTTAAAAATGAAGAAATCAAAGCGTCAGGAAAAACAAATTTAACTATCGACATAAATGGCAAAATACCTTCTGTAGAAGCCGCCAGAAAGCTTAAAATCCCACTCAAAATTGGAGCTCGATTCGATGTAGAAAACGTTTCAGTACAAATCCCTAAGCAAAAGCTCATGGTCGAGGGGTTCAATCAAACCGTCAATTTTAATTTTGACAATGGAAACGCTAAAATCTTTGGGGAAATTTCTACTGACAAACTTATAAAAAACGACATCTTAAAAGACCAAAAATTAAGCCCTCAATTTACATTCGACTATCGTCTCCAAAGTTGGAACAAATTATCGTTTGTGAAACAAAACTTTAAAATCCCGGAAATAGGGGTTCAAGTTTCAGGACTAGGTGACATCAGTGGGTTTAAACCGTTTCTTGAAAAATCTCTCGAACCTACTCCAGGAAATATAATCAGTGCCTTAAACACTTCCATAAAAATAAAAGCAAGACTAAATACTGGGATAGCTCCTTCGTTAGTCAAAGGAATGCAAACAACCGGTGGGTTGACCGCAAATCTAAATTTAAATCAGATCGCTGGAAAAACAATAGAGGCCGGCGGCAATCTTGATTTTGACAAATTCAATTTCTCAATGCAGCCCAATTTAGTCGTAAACGAAATCAACGGGAAACTAATTTTCAGTAAAAAATTACTCATAAATAAACGCGATTTAACATTACTTAAACGTCCTTCAATCACCACCGCACAAAAAGGCTTTTTTTCTCACTTGCGAGAATTCTCCCCGTTCAAAAATATTTTTACCATTAAATCATTACGATTCGACAAATACAAAGCCGACAACATTGGAGTAGATATATTTTATAAAGACAATCAACTGCGAGTTGAAAAATTCTTTTTAGATGCTTTATCGGGAGGCGTTGCAGGAAACTTGTTCTTAGAACAAACCTCTCAAGGGCCGGTCCTTAACTTCTCTACCGAATTTGCTGAATTGAGCTTCGAAGACTTAACAGGGCAAAAAATAAACGCTCCGGAAGAACAAACAAAAATTGACGGAAGTCTGGAGCTTAGCCTTAAACTTAATAATAAAAGTAAAAATGTGAGTTTAGAAGAAATAGAGGCCAAAATTGCAATAACACGAATTGGAGAAGAAGCGTTAGACAGGGTTTTATTATTTTTGGATCCAGAAGAAAGCAAACCAGCAATAGTTTCCACAAGATCCAAACTCAAACTGGCCACTCCTCACCAGTTATTCATAGTTTTAGAAAACGGCAACTTAAGCGTCGACATTCAATTAAAAGACAAAATTCTTGGAAACATAATTCAGGCTCCTGGACTCAAACGAATTTCGGTTAATACGTTAAAACAATTCAAGCAAATATCCGATACTTTAAATCAACTTTCTCAACTTAAAGATGTTCTTCAATACCTTTCCGCTCAAGGTTTCTTCTTCGACCCAGACGGCAAAATTCAATTATTTTAGATCCGTTTTCAAGTGCTTTTTAAATGAGCGTATCTCACTTACAAGCTATTCCATATAACACTTTCTAAAAATGATCTTATCGCAGAAGGATTTTAAAATAGTATTTTTGTTGACGCTATTGGGTATGGCTTCGTCCATATTTTCTCTCCTAATACCTATTCAAGGAGACGAAGCTGCGTCTTTTTTGGCTGACTGGTCCTATCCGTTCTCTAACCTGATATTCCACTATTCAGATATAACAAATCACAAGCTATTTACCGCTCTATCGCGCATTAGCATGGCTCTGTTCGGGGAACATGAATCAACTTTTCGCCTCCCTGTTTTTTTAGCGGGAGCGTTATCAATTCCGCTAATTTATTTTTTAACCCTGCTAATTTTAGCTAACCGGCAAACGGCATTAATATCTTCATTCTTGCTTTTATTTTCTTATCCTCGTTTTTTTTACTCGATAAATGGAAGAGGATATATTTTTTCTATATTCCTAGCGATAGCTCTCTCAATAATTTTAATTAAGCTTTTAGAGCCAAGACCTAAAAACTACTGGAAGGCTTTATGGATTATTGGTGGGTTCGGTCTAGTGTTTACACTTCCCAGCAATTTAGTTTTTCTTTGTGGACTAGGGGCTTATTTTTTGTTGGAAAACCTATACAAAAAACCGTCCAAAAAAAGTTTTATTGATGACACCTGGCCTCTATGGGGACTATTCGCCATCATTGCCGTTTACTTCGGAATTATCTACGAGGACTTGCAAAGAGGAGTTCTTAGCTATACGAATTATTCAAACTTACACCTTAAATTAACCGACTTAAAAATAAGTTTTTCCCGGTTAGGCCAGACATTCGAATATTTATCTCAACCATGGGGCAGTTTTTTCTATTTTTTCCCGTTATTAGGTTTCATTTTTTCACGAAAAAATATTCACTGGTTTTCTCTTTATCTCTGCTTATTTATTTTACCCGTCGTTTTTATTTTATTCAGCGGAGTAATGGGGCCTCCAAGAACTTTTGTTTTTTGGATACCCTTCATTATGATTTTAGCCTCTTCAAGCATTTATAAAATCGGACAGTTCATTCCTCACAAAAGCCGGATAATTTTAGCTTCTATCTTTTTTTTAGCCCTAGGAACAATTTCGATAAATAAAGCGAAGATCGACATAGATCATAATCTAGGTTTGCCCGACACAAGGATATCCGAAGCAAAAGAAGCTCTAGATTATCTCCTTTCAGAAACAAGCCCTCACGATCTAATTCTATTTCCTTTCTCAGATAGAGTACTCAGGCATTACATTGAAAAGCTATCTAGCAAAAGGATGCTGAATATCATTAAAGAGGGAAGATTAAACCGCATTATAACTATCGGTAAAAAAAACATGACGCCCAATCAAATTCTATCAATTGAAGGGTTTAACAAAAAACTTTGGTGGGAATTTCCGTGGGATGAAAAATATTTTAATATCGAGAAAAATATCGACTCGTTGAGAGTGCATTCTCTTAAACTTAAGGTTGCCGACTACGAGTCTAAAAATTTGGACTCAAATGACAAAAACTCAATTGGCCTAAAGTCCAACTCTTTATTCACTGTAGGTTTTTCTGAGAGCTCTAACTTACTAGGAAAAAAGAGTCTGATTTTAAAAAGGAAAATGGATAGGGATATTTTGGCGATCTCTAATAAACCCAAAACTCTAGATATAAAAACGCAGGATAATTTTCTTCTTTATGTATATGCCAGAAAATACAAGCAAAAATCTAGAAGTATGCAGTCAAAAACTCAAGGAGCTATTCCTTTTTGGCTTAAAGGAAATAACAGTATCGCCAAATACTTCCAAATCGCTCCTTTGTATGGAATTTTCAGTATAGGAAAGGAAGAACCTCAACCAGAGATCATTCACCCGCACTGGATTTATTTACAACCCGACCAGAAAATGAAGCAATATTGGAAAATAGAGTTTAGGCTATCCGCAATAGAACCAGGAAATTACAAGGTTAAGGAAATTTATGAACTCAAAGAAGATGAAGCCTACTTTAGCGGCATGAAAACCTTTTTAATTCACAGATAAATATCTAAACCGGTTGGAACGATCCTCCCTTCCCAACTAAGCCCAACTTTGGCAAAACAACTTCTTTATCTTCACCATACGTAACATGACCTATTACACTTGCAGGAGCACTTTGTTCCTCCAAGATAGCGATGGCTTTTTCAGCATCTGCGGCGTCGACAATGACACAAAAACCTATTCCCATATTAAATACTTCATACATTTCGGCATTAGAAATTTTCCCTCGCTCTTGTATTACTCGGAATACCGCAGGAACGTTAAGATCAGCTTCAATAGAGAACCGGATATTGTCGGCAGCAAGTCGATTGAGGTTAGTAAGTCCCCCTCCAGTTATATGGGCCATGCCCTTAACCTCTATAGACTCTATAAGCTTCAGAATTTCTGAAACGTAAATACGAGTGGGATTTAACAATTCCATACCAAGAGTATTGCAAAATGCTTTTTCATAGGCATTCAGATTAGCTTTTTGCTTTTCAAGCGAATCGCCCAGCAAAACCTTACGAGCCAATGTAAGTCCATTCGAATGAATCCCAGAACTTTCTAACCCGATTATTAAATTTCCAGGCTTAATATTTTGTCCAGTATTAATCTTATCAATTTTCACAAGACCAATACAGGAAGCATTTAAGTCGATACCTTTCACAATTTCGCCAACTTGCGCTATCTCGCCGCCACTTATACTAATCGAACATTGACGAGCCCCTTCTGCTAATCCCTTTCCAATTTCTTCAAAAATCCGAGCGTCAGTCTTAGCGCAAGCTATGTAATCGACCATACTAATTGGTCGCGCTCCAACGCATATTGCGTCGTTGACATTCATAGCGATGCAATCGATACCAATAGTGTCGTATTTATCCATCATTTCAGCGACAACTATTTTGGTGCCA
>CAWVUN010000194.1:0-4591 GCA_963932495.1 uncultured bacterium | reverse complement strand
AAAAAATATCGCTGAATTAGAAGTCAAACTGAATGGAATTTTCAAAGATATCGATCCAAAATGGACAGCCCATTACAAAAAAATTCTTACGGCAAGAGGTGGACTAGCAGTAGTTTCCATAAATAATACGGCTTGCCTAGGATGTAACCAACAAATTTTACTACAAATCTCAATCGAAGTTAAAATGGGTAAAAAAATTCATTTATGTCAACACTGTAGCCGTATTTTATACTTCATTCCTGAAGAAGAAACAGAACCGGCGGTATCGGAGTAAACTTGGCGGCCGCCGTTTCGGCTTTATGGCCGAGGGGGAGGAAAGTCCGGGCTCCACAGAGCAGGATACTCCGTAACGCGGAGTGAGGGTAACCTCAAGGAAAGCGCCACAGAAAATACACAGCCTACCCAGAACATATCGTTTTGGCGGCAAAGGTGAAAAGGCGAGGTAAGAGCTCACCAGTACCGTCGGCGACGATGGTAGCTTGGCAAGCCCTATCCGGAGCAAGATCGAATAGGAAAGTGTTTTAGGGTTGCTCGCCCAAAACTTTCGGGTTGATCGCTTGAGCCTGTTGGCAACAACAGGCCTAGATTAATGGTCGCCGCTCCATAAATTATTTGGAGAACAGGACCCGGCTTACGGTTCACTTCGATACTGCCACTTACAAAAAATGTCAAAATTAAATCCGCTTATACTAGTTTCATTTCCAACCATTTCCCAAAATCACTTTGAAGTAATTTTTATAAGCCTCCTAAAAAGATATATAAATTGCCCACAAAGACTATTAGATATTTTTGCTTGGGATATTCCAAACAAACTAGAATCATCCTTTCTTTTTGGAAGATAAAAAGAACCGAATAAAACGTCAATAAATGAAAATACAATCGCAAAATTTTTGCCTTCGCCCTCTTTTTCATCTGAATGATGCCATCTATGAAATAACGCACTCACAAAAATATAATCTAAGGGCCCTCAACAGATCTTAACGCTGCTGTGAAAAAAAAACCATAGCTTCTCCTTATTAGAACGCTTAAGGTAGCAATATAAAGAAAATCGAATACAGCAATCAACGAAACTAAATTGACCGCGACTATGATTAAAAAATTTACAGGATGATTCTGCTCAGTAGAAAGCCAGTCAATCTCTTTTGAGCAATGGTGTATCGAGAGAAAAGTCCATAAATACTTCGCATAAACCGATGCGTTATGCTGGTTTCTGGGGTATGAGGAGTTAGTAGGCAGGGCACCCTTTTGTTGTAAAATTGTTTGCGACGAAAAAAGCAATTCAAACAAAGGAGACACCACCATAAGTAAGGATAATTTTATTTCCCTTGATAATCCAGATGAGAATGCCTATGTGTTGACGGATTTGTTGAGATCAGAGGCAAAAGAGTTGATTACTAAGGCAGTTCAGAGTGAGCTGGCAGATTTTCTATCCCAGTATCAAGATTACAGATTTTGTTGGTTCGTAACGCTTAATTGCCTGAAAGAGAGATTATGACAGCCATGGGTCCTGTTTATTTTAAAGCTCCAAAAACCCGAAATCGGGGCGACCATCGGCTTTCCAGCCTATAACGCGGTCCAATTTTAAAAGCTTGTCAAGGTTAGCAAATTTTTTTGGAATTTGCTCCTTATCTGGAAGATAGAAAATAATGCCGCCTAAGGAATATTTCCTTCTGTCTTTCGTACTGCCCATTATATAGCTATGGCCTACTCAAACGAGAATTACAAACGGCGGGAATTGTCCGGAAGGACAAGAAGGCTAGGCCTTTCTATGCGTTTGCGAAGCAAACTAATTGTTCCTTGATTGATTGAACGAAAACTATCAACTGCGCCTTATCACGCTGAGGCGTTAATTTTCGTTATCTAATACCGTGAGGCAAAGCCTAATACATTATCTTTGGCCTTGTAGTTGATGAGGAAACAGTCGAACGTCAATGATAAGCGGCTTGATCATCTTCCCATAGGCTATAACTCCCAAAACTAATAGAGCTATCGCAAAAAACCAACCCAAGTAATTCATTACTTCCTTTAATTAATTACCTTTTAGCAAAGCGACTCCTAAAAATGTAATGGAAAAAATAACTAATGACGTCAGTTTAGCTCCTACCGCAATCGCCGAAAAAAAACTCATTAAAACAAACCATCCATTTCTTTTATCTTCTTTCCATTTCTCCCAAGAATAAACTGCCATTAAAATAAAAGCCGCTACTTGAAAATCTACATAAGTTAAGAATGAAACTTTCCAAAAAGTAGGCGTAGAAAAAAATAAGACAAGGAAGCCAAATAAATCTTTTCGAAAAGAAATTTTTATAAAATAGCGCGATTCCTCCAACAACAGTCCACTCCAATCCATTCCAAACCCCGTTAATTGTGCCAGAGCTTATCCTTCCAAATTTAATGCCAGCAGATAGATCATTTCAAACTACAAAGGGAAAAAGAAATAAACATTATTCGGTAGGGATATTAAACCACCTGCTCCAAGATAAGCTTTCGGAACCACAAGGTGGTAAACCACCAATCCATCTATACCCGTGGTGGATCAAAAGAAAGGATAAAAGCCAAAATTGAGAACACTAAAAGAACTATCGCTTAAAAGATACTAAAGATAGTTCTTTCTAAGTCATCCCTATCAATGGTTTGAAGTTTAAATCGCCAACTAGGACAATTGGGAAGATACTTAAAAAGCTTTTTTTTATTGAATATGAATGGGAAAACTACGCTTGCCCATATTAAATAAGGGTTTAACAAATGGCAGGCCGCTAAAATAAATACCCAAATAGAAAATGCTGAAAGCCCTGCTCCAATTCCTATAAACAGGGTCTCCTCCGTGTCTAATGGATCAAGATCCAAACGAGATAAAATCCATTGTCCGGCGAGAAAAAAAGAGGTCTAAAAAGGAGAGAATTACCATTCAGGTAAGAGGAAATAGAAAGTTTCCTAGACTGAATCTAACCTTAACACCCATAAAAAACATTAAAAGTGCATTTTTGTAGAAGTTGAGACTTAAATTAGATTAAAAGTTAATTAATTACAGAAAACTCCGAAACTGCTTTTTCATAATCATCAAACCAATAAGCATCAGGGTTCCTTTTAAAGGCAACAAATTTAGCAGTGTCCTCATTATCTGCTGCGCGATGATATTTAAAAAATATCTGATCTTCAGTCAATCCCACGATCTCGATTTTACCAGTTGAATGAGACATAACGAGTCTAGCCCGTTTGGCTAACCCTGAACATGCCATTCTTGCTTTTTCAAAAATCTTATAAGTTTCTTCGATTGGAGAAACATAAGATTTATTTCCTAAAGTAGGTCGACATTGAAACACATAATAAGGAGGAACCCCTATAAAAGACATTTTTCTAAATAATTCTGTGAGCACTTCAGAGTTATCATTCACTCCTTTTATCATTGGAGTTTGATTCACCACAATAGCACCGGCTTTTAGCAAAAAATTTATTCCTTTTATAGCCACATCAGTTAACTCAACAGGATGGTTAAAATGCGCCATAATATAGATTCTCTTTTCTGGAGTACTATACTTTTGAATCATTTTAAACAAAGATTCGTCTTCAAAAATTCGGAAAGGATTAAAAGCTGGGATTTTGGTTCCTATCCGAATAATTTTCACATGATCCACATCTCTAATTTGCTTAATAATTGGTTCCAGCTTTCCAGTAGACATAATCAAAGGATCCCCACCGGTCAATAAAACATCAGTGATTTCTTTATGGTTTCGAATATATTCAAGGCCTACCGAAATATCTTTAGTAACCTCTTCGTTATCGTCCATGAAAAGACGTTTTCTAAAACAAAACCGGCAATAAGCAGCACAAACTTCATTAACTAACAAGAGAGCTGTAGAATCATATTTATGCTCTAAACCTTTAACCTTTGTATGCGCTTCCTCTCCAGAAGCATCCAGTTGGCCAAATTCCTCTATTTCCTGAATATCTGGAACCACAAGAGTACGAATTGGATCTTTAGGATCGTCCCAATTTATTAAAGACTGATAATAATCATTAGATCTAAATATAAATTTATCTGTTACTTGTTTTAAATCGCTTTGTTCTTCATTAGATAACTGATTAACTTGCTCTATTTTTGTTAAATACTTAACTTTTGTTTTAGTTGCCACGGAGTAGGAAAGACCATCACTTCGCCTACCTTTGCCATGACCGCTTTCACTTCTACTTTGATCACTACTTAAGCTTTTATCCCGGCCTAAAAAGGTTGTAAATGACATAAATGCCTCCTATTAATTACAAACCCCCGAAAGAGCCAAACAACTAGCGAAAATTTTTTAGAGGATTTAATAAAAGGATATTTGAAATTTTCTTTATTTTAGTTTTCAAATGAACAAACTAAAATAAAGAAAATTAGTTCAAAGAATCTGCAGATTTTTAATGAGCTATCAAGGATACTTTCTAAGTTACCGAAAATCAAGACAAATTGAGAGCACCTTCAATAAGTCATTTTATATCAAAAAGATACCTACCCCCAACCCCACGAGTAAAAACCTAAATCCTTTGAAAACAGTTTACACCGTAAAAATAATTCAAATTAGTACCCCAATAATTTTTTTTTTTATTGACA
>CAWVUN010000193.1:0-4600 GCA_963932495.1 uncultured bacterium | reverse complement strand
GAGCTTGAAGACAATGGAGCTCAAATTTGCTACTTGCCCGCTACGGAAATGGCTAATGATTTGGCTAAAACCGAATTAGCTACTAATATGGCAATGTGTGGCGCAATATCCGGTTTATTTGGACTTCCTGATTTAACGTCTCTTGAGGCATCTGTTAAAGATCGATTTATTGGTAAAGGAATTGTTGTTTCTGGTGGTACAGCAGCTTTGGATAGTGCTATTGAAAGAAAATTCGCCAAAAAAGCTAAATTACTTGAAGCTAACGTTTTAACTTTGACTGCCGCTTATGAGTACGCTATTAGTGAAGGCTGGGCGAAAGAAGCCAAAAAACGACGAGAAGAAATAAAAGCAAAAGCTTTGGCTAACGCTTAATTATTTATTTTGTGGAGTAATCATGTACTTTATTGCTGCTGTTGACACGGATAAATGTGCAGAGTCTAACTGCCATCTGTGTACAACTTATTGTCCTGAGTCTAACTGTATAAATTACAGCGAAGCCGACAAAACCGCTTACGTTTCAGTTGATCGATGCAAATCTTGCGAAATCTGCGTTTACATTTGTAAAGAAGTCGCAAAGCATGACTGCATTACGATGAAATGGATCGACAACCTAGAAGATGGCTTCGTTATCAAATATAGCGGCGTAGTAATCCGCTAAAGCCTTATATTTAAAGGTATTTGGGTAGATTTTCTTTCTTCCCAAATACCTTTTTTTTGTTTTTAAACACTTTATATGAAGGAAATCAAAAGGAATGGAAAAAACTCTGGCAATTTTGAAACCAGATGCTGTCGAACGCAATCTAATTGGGAAAATCTTGGAAAGAATCGAAGGAAAAGGCTTTAAAGTTGCTGCCATGAAAATGGCTCAATTGAGCGAATGCGAATCAAAAGGTTTTTATCATGTTCATAAAGAAAGACCTTTTTTTGGAGAATTGACCACTTATATGAGTTCTGGCCCAGTTGTCTTACTTGTATTGTCTCGGGATAATGCTATCAAAGGATGGCGCGATCTCATGGGAGCTACCAACCCAGCAGATGCAGCAGAAGGCACCATCCGTAAAGACTTTGCGGTAAATATTGAGAAAAACTCGACACATGGTTCAGATGCGCCGGATACAGCCGCTTTTGAAATTTCCTATTTTTTCAGCGAAACTGAAATCGTCGGATAAGTTTGCCCCCATAGTCGCTTTTGAGTTAAAGTATTTATATCGATGTTTTTAATAGGGGATAAATAATGAAGACACTTGGTTTAAATTTAGTAAGCGTTTTTACGGCAACCGTCCTTTCAATACTTCTTATTACCGTTTGTATTGCAAAGCCTAATCCGCCATTTACCTTATATAAGAACCCACAAAACCAAGGAATCGTAATTTATCCCACTTACGACTCTAAAAGCGAGTTGGAGGAATATCTTAGTAAATTAGACTTTAAAGAGATTGATCGCGGCAATACGGTCCATCGTTTTGGCAACAACAGAGATAGTTTAGCTCTGATGATGCCTGAAAGCGTTCAAAAAAAGCATGAAATCCAAAAGTTTATTTTAATTCAGGAAATTGGTCCTAATCAATATATGGTTGGAATTTTTGACCCAGAATGGGGTCTTACTCTACCATCGCAAATTTTTGCTCTCGATGATGTAATAGCCAATATTCCGAAAACCTTGAAGATTTTTAATAATGAAAAAGATGGGTTAAAAGCTTGACCCTCAGACGCCTCGTTATAAACTTCGGCTTCTCTAATTACTTTCATTATAAAAAAGGAAAGCAAAATGCCCTTTTACGATTATGAATGCGAAACTTGTAAAGAATCTTTTGAAGTTTTACAAGGCGTAAACGACGCTCCTTTGAAAGAATGCGATATGGATAATTGCCCAAAAGAAAAAGGTGGCGGTGTCCTCCGTAAAGTGGTCACAAACATGAATTTCCACCTTTATGGCTCAGGCTTTTATAGCACGGATAATAAAAGAAAATATTTAAAATAATCTAATCAGCAATTTAATGACTGATCGCCGAAAGTAAATAAATACATATTCTTTACTTCCCATATACCGAAAAAATAATCTCCGATATATAAGAACTAAAGTTGCCTTTTATTTGTAGTTCAAATTACTTTTCTAATACTTTTGATACCAACAAATAACTCTACATTGTCCAAGTAAAACACTCATATGATTATATCTAAGGGAGAGCAATGATCTACGTTACGCGACGAGTGGGTTTCTGCGCCAGTCACAGGTTATTCAACCCTAACTACTCAGATGAACAAAACAAAACCACATATGGCAATTGTAGTAACCTCAATGGTCATGGTCACAACTATGTTTTAGATGTGACTATTAAGGGACCGATTGACCCTGAGACGGGCATGGTCATCGAATTAAACAGCTTAAAAATGTTGATCAAAAGCGAAGTCGCCGACCATATGGACCATAAAAATTTAAACATCGATGTCGGCTTTCTGAAAGATGTAAATCCAACGGTCGAAAACTTGGCTGTAATTATATGGGAACGGTTGGAATCTAAAATCCCAAATGGAACTTTACACGAAATAAAACTATTCGAAACTGAACGTAACTTCGCCGTATTCAGAGGGGAAACGAGTGAAAGACCTAATCCATAAACAACTCATAGCCCTTGGTGAAGATCCTTCTAGAGAAGGCCTACTTAATACTCCACAGCGGGTTGATAAATCGCTCAGATTTCTCACCAGCGGCTATCAAGTCAACATTCAGGAACTCGTCAACGGTGCATTATTTGCTGAAGATTACAACGAGATGGTAATCGTGAAAGATATAGACTTTTACAGTCTTTGCGAGCATCATATGTTACCCTTCTTCGGAAAATGCCATGTCGCTTATATTCCTAATGGAAAAATAATCGGCTTGAGTAAAGTCCCAAGAATTATCGATGCTTTTTCTCGGCGATTACAAGTTCAGGAAAGGCTAACCAACGAAGTAGCCAACTGCATAAATGACATATTGAGCCCCGAAGGCGTTGGAGTAATCCTAGAAGGAATGCACCTTTGCATGGCTATGCGCGGGGTGCAAAAGCAAAGCTCTTATACCACCACAAGTTCTATGGTAGGGTGTTTTAAAGAGGACGAAAAAACCCGAGCAGAGCTTTTAAGTTTAATCGATACCAACAGACGTTAATTTTTCTTTTTTGAGGCTATCGATTCTTGAATGATAACGATAATTTAGAGATTGTTTTAGAGGCAACCCCTTACATACCTGAGATTTTTGGAACGCAGGATTCCAATTTAAGGCTCATCGAAAAAAACTTTCAGGTTACCATCACCGCTCGCGATAACAGCATAAAGCTATCCGGCCCCTCTTCCTCTGTAACCAAAGTCGAACGACTTTTCGGCCAACTATTTGGGCTGATGGAATCCGGGTTATCCGTATTCAATGGCGATATAAAACATGCCATACGTCTTTTCTCCGAAGACGATAATACTGATCTCAAATCAATTCTTTCAGAACGCATCATTCTGCCTGGAAAACAGACGCAGATCACACCAAAGGGGAAAAACCAAAAGAGGTTCATTCGTTGCATCAAAGATTCTGACATCACAATAGCAGTAGGCCCTGCCGGAACGGGCAAAACCTATTTAGCTGTAGCTCTGGCAGTTGAAGGACTTTTAACTAAAAAGTTTAGCAAGATCATCTTGACGCGTCCCGCAGTAGAAGCGGGAGAAAACTTAGGATATCTTCCTGGGGATATTACCGAAAAAATCAATCCCTATCTCATGCCTTTATTCGATGCACTTTATAATATGTTGGACCCACAGCGTGTCCAAACAATGATTCAAGAAAAAATTATTGAGATCGCTCCTCTTGCGTATATGCGTGGTAGAACTTTAAGCGACTCCTTTATCATTTTAGACGAAGCTCAAAACGCGACTCAGGAACAAATGAAAATGTTTCTAACTCGGTTGGGAGAGAAATCAAAAATGGTCGCAACAGGCGACATCACCCAAATCGACTTATCAAACCCCAAAAGATCCGGGCTCGTCGAAGCCAACACAATTTTGAAGAACATCGAAGGTATTAGCATTGTCCAGTTCGACCACACCGATGTCGTCCGACACCCCATCGTTCAAAAGATTATCCAAGCCTACGAAAAAAAGAACCCTTCTAAATAAAGTCACTCTCAAACCACGATTCCGCTCTCTTCAGCGTGCCCCCCAAACGGCTCTGTACTTAGTAATTTAACTTCGCTGATAATCGAGAAAAAAAATCAATCCTTAGCCACATATCAATTCTCACAACCCATTTTCCATGACGAATTTAATCGTTCAAAAATATTAATTTTAGGCCCGAAACTTTTAGTAATCCCCAAGAATATTCCCTAAATCTCTTATCATAATCTTTAAAACTAGCGATTTGTCCCTTACCTAATCCTTGGATAATAGAAGAATTTAATAAATTACAGGAAATTGACGAAACAACAGACATCACAGTAATTGCCGTGAGTGCCGACGTAATAGAGGGCGACCATCTAAAAGCTAAAAAGTTAGGATTTAAAAACTACATAGCTAAGCCTATCGATATCCCCTTATTCTTAGATCAAATCGAAAAACACCTTTCTTAAAGCAATTA
>CAWVUN010000192.1:0-4605 GCA_963932495.1 uncultured bacterium | reverse complement strand
AGATGAAAAAATATTAGAGCTTAATGAATCAAAGCTCGCCTTTAAATAGGGCCGATATCAGGTTAGAACCGCTTTGAAACTGGAGAGTTTCTGATGAAAGAATTTGTTCGTCAAATGTTTCGATTGAATCTGCCCCAAATCGACTTGGATAAACTGCAAAGGGAACAAGATCTCTACCAAATTTCATTTTATTAGCTGAGCAAAAATGATTGACTGTTAATAAAATAGTTAGATCCTCTTTTCCCCAAAGCGTTTCCATTAGAACTCCTAGAGTTCTTTTGTCGAAATCTTCGATGGCTAGAATTTTATCGTCTACCGCGCCTTGCATGGATGGTCGTTCAGGAGCTGATATTTGTAAATAAACGACATCTTTAGTTTTTAGTTCTTCAATAGTGGCATCTGCTTTAGCTTGATAGTCGGTATCCATAAAACCAGTACCAATAAGGATTGATTCCATTTTTGCGGCTTTGGCCATTCCATGAAATAGGGATAGAGCAGAAATGACCGACCCTTTAAATGTAAATTTATCTTCGAAAGGAGGTAATGTTGGAACATCTCCATTACCCCAAAACCAGACGCTATTTACAGGGTCCTGGCCATTTTCTTTGTGTTTTTTACCAAGAGGATGATTATGCAAGATGATTTGAGCCTGGTTTAGTAAGAATACCAAACCTTTGGTTTCTTTTCCTGCAGGCATATAATCACGGATTCCTTCTCCAATTAATTCATCGGGAGGAGTTAACCTTTCCTCAAGAGATATTCCCTTAATCGTTGCTAAATTATGATAACCGCCTAATGAGTGGAAACGAACTTTGGCGTCGAAAATTTGCTCTTGTAATGAGCTCAATAAATCTTGGGCATCGCTATTGGAAAGCTGGCCTCCTGTGTAATCCTTCATTACCATATCGTTATGGCCTGATTGTAAGGAAATAAAATCGCAGCATAAAGGCGTTTCGTCAGGTTCAAGCGATATTCCTGAGCTTAAAACATCAAAAGCTGCAGCACCAGCCTTATATTTTATTGGATCATAGCCTAATAGAGAAAGTAGAGAAATATCATTTCCTGGCATTAATCCTTCAGGAATAGTTTGGACCGAACCGCAACGCCCTTCGTAGGCTAATCGATCTAAATTAGGGGTTTCTGCTATTTGTAAAGGAGTTAAATTATTTTTTTCTGCAATTGGATCGTCTGTAAGTCCATTTGCTATTATTATTAAATATTTCATTATACGAATTCGCGATGAGTAAAATTCTGCATTATAACGGTTTTAATCTGTTTTATCTAATGGTAGCTTTGGCCTATTTTAAGTTTTTTATTGGATTCATGAGCCAAAATTAAAATTGATTGCCGCTTTTCTATAAAATCTGGAAATTATAATTGGGCGAAATTCAATTGTTTCTCTTGTGAAAAACTCATGGAAACTATCGGATCATCAATTTTTTTTTAAAGAGGTTTGTTTGTAACTTATTGAAATTAAAATAAATAGATTTTTTTTAGTTTGTGAAATAATTTATAGTGACTAAAAAATTTCTTTTTAAAGTCCAGTTTTTGGCATTTTCCCGAGTGGAAAATGGGAGGGCTAAAGACAAATACTTTCCTTACTACCGAATCTAGAAAAGAAAGTTTAATCTTATGTTGGAAATTAATGAGATTTGCCAAAATGGTGAGCCTTTTTCCTTAACAACAGACGGTAGGCTGAGAGTTATTTTTATTGGCGTTGGTTCCACTTTTGCCAAACGAATACGTCAGTCAAATATATTGATAATAAAAGATAATCATCACGTCTTAATCGATTGCGGAACTCAGGATCCATTGGCATTGAATGACATTGGTTTGAATGTATTATCCGTACAATGTTATTTGCCTACACACAGTAATGCAGATCATGTTGGCGGTTTTGAAGAAATATAGTTAAGCATAATTATACCCCTCAACGAAGGTAAACCGCAAATGATTATTTTGAGGGATTACCTAGGCTTGTTGTGGAGTAAAACCTTGGCGGGGGAGCTTATTTTAGCGGAGCGAATCAAGGTAGAAGTTTACAAAATACAGATTTTTTCAAAATTTTAAGACCTAATTTCAACCAAGTAGAAGAGCGAAAGAATTGGGTTTATAATCACGGTCCTATTGAAATAATTGTTATGAGAATGCGGCATTTTCCAGATAGCGTAGTTAATGTGGACGAATCTCAATGGTGCTGTGGTGATTTTATAAACCGAAAAGTTTGGATTTCAGGCGATACTATGTTTGATTATGAATATCGAACAAGGTTTGCCAAGTATGCGGAAGCTATGTTTCACAACTGCAAAATGTTTGTTGGCGGAGTTCATGCTTCTTACTCACAAACTCATGATCTTAAGCCCAGAAACTCGAAAGAAAATTTTTCTTTATCATTATAGCGATAACTAGGATAAGCCTGAAACTTGGGTAAAAGAATCTGATTCTTTTTCTGGAATTCAAGAAAAAGATGGCTTCAAAGGGTGGACTGAACAACAGGTTGCATATGATTTTATTTAAATTAAAACCAGTCCTTGACCAAATTATTTAATTAAATAATTGTTTGTTTATTCGAGGATCAATTGGTTTAATTTTAATTAAGCGAATAGATCTTAGAGTCAATATCTCCCGGATAAGTCCAATTCCTGTTATAATCGAATTTTACCAATGCGTTAGAAGGAACAGTTGTTTGAATTGGTGGATCAACTTTTCTTTCATAAACTAAATAGTCATTGAGTTCTTACTAGTTGGTGTGATTTTTGGCATATGAAGGGTTTGAGATTTATTTATTTTATCCTCAAAAAATTAGTTAATTAAAACCTGCAAAAATGTTGAGCAGTTCTGAGAAAAAAATAATTATAATGAATTTCTTTTTTATAAATCAATCACCATTAAAATCAAAAAAAAATTATTTACTGATTGCTTTGATTTTAATGATTATGGTTTTTGCGGGATGTGAAGGTGCTGTCCCTGCGGATCTGGATAGAGCCGCTAAAGTCATCCGATTCATGTCAGACGAAGATAAGTTATCAAAAACGTCCTTTCCTGCTTTATATCCAAAATGCCTCCCTTCAGAGTTTGTGAAATGGTTGTTTTCAGAAAATGGAATGGCTGAGTGGCCGGATTCTTTGGATAATGACGACTCTAACCCAGATGTGCGAAATAAAGCGTTTAAAGAAGGGGCTCCAATTGTCCCCAAAAGTGTTAAATTTCTTGTCGGAAAAACCGACCCTGATGGTGGAAGACAATTAGTTGTTAAAGCTAATGACGCTTTGCGAACGATTGCCGTAGAAGGGTATGGCGATCCTCAAAAAAAACCCGATCTGAAGCGGGAATGGGAACTTCCAGTCGTCAAGCAAGTTCCTAAGTTTGAATTAAATAAATATTAAAGAGTTTCCCCCCGCGTTTTTATTTTTCACTTCTTACTGTTAATTATCAGATGGGCATTTTGTCCTATAGCTACTCCAGTGATGGTTCAAATTATCAAAAAGTTTTTTTGATAATTTTTTCTTTAGCGTTGGGGTTACGTTTTGTAGGGATTAACGACTCGCTAGTTAGCGATGAATTGGTATCGGTATCGATTTGGGGTCAGATGCCTTTATTTCAAATTCCTCAAAATTACCAAGTTCCTAATAACCATATTTTTCATAACCTTCTTGTGGGGTTGGTCTTAAAGGTGATTGGTGTAAACGAATTTGCTTTACGACTTCCAGCTTTAATTGGTGGGTTAGCGAGCATTGTCTTAGTATTTGTTTGCGCAAAAAAAATAACTGACAATTCAGTGGTAGCTCTTGGCGCAGCTTTCCTGATAACAATTAATATCGAACATGTTTATTACTCTACGAACGCAAGAGGATATACTTTAGTTCAAGCTTTTGCGCTAATCATTTTTCTTTTGATTTTTCCTTTAAATAAGACATCGAATGAAAAAGTGCGCAGAAATAAGGAATTTGGGTGGGCTAAATCTCTCCTGATTTTTTTGTTATGTGCCCTTGGATCTTGGACTATCCCAACATTCGCTTTTTTTATAGGATCGTTGATTTTAGGAACTTTTTGGATCTTTATCTATTTAGAAATAGATAAACGTGAAAATTTATTCTTCTACATGAAAGTTATTTTTTTTCTTGCATTTTCTTTGTGCGTTCTTTACTTGGAATATTTTGTAATTGTACCTAAAGGTATGTTAGCTAATGCAATTTCTAAAGGAGCCGAAGTTGATCCCGTTAATTTTTTTTCGGATTTAATTGCAATATTGGCGGAACGTCGTCTTTGGTTGGGGTTTGGAATTTTTATTTTTGCGGGTATCGGAATGGTCGAATTTTATAGAAAACACAGAGAAGTTTTTTTCTGGTTTGGGAATTTATTTTTCGCGCCTATAGTGGTTGTGTTTTTAGCTTATTGGGTGGGGGTTTCCGATAAAATTCCCCATCCAAGGGTATTAATTTATTTACAGCCGTTTTTTTTCATTTGCTTTAGTTATGGTTTATGGCAATCAATTAATAAATTTACTTCCTATTTTGGAGAAGGTGAAGGTTTTCAAAAAAATACAATTTTGGGATATAGTCTTTTCATAGTTCCAATTTTATTTTTTTCTACTCAAGATTTTCA
>CAWVUN010000191.1:0-4624 GCA_963932495.1 uncultured bacterium | reverse complement strand
ATGGGTTTGGAGTGTCGGAAGAATTGATTGGCAAAACATTAAAACCAATTCGCGATAAAGTAATCCTCGCGACTAAATGTGGCCTCAAATGGAAAAAGAGAGCGATCAGTTCTATAACTAAAAACACAAAGAAAAATTCTATTATGAAAGAAGCCGAAGATAGTCTTGGACGGCTTCAAACCGATTGGATCGATCTTTACCAAGTCCATTGGCCAGATATCGAAACGTCTCAAGAAGAAACAATGGAAGCTCTCTTGACGTTACAAGAACAAGGAAAAATCCGTTACATCGGGGTGAGTAATTATTCAGTCGATCAAATGAAAGATTGCCTAAAAAAAGGATCTATTGTTTCTCTTCAACCAGAATATAGCTTAATCCAAAGATCCATCGAAAAAGTAACAGTCCCATTTTGTTTAGAAAATAAAATTGGTATTATCGCATACAGTCCTTTAGCCTCTGGAGTATTGACTGGAAAATACGACAAAAATACTCAATTTGCAGATTGGAGAAGTAAAGGAATCATTGGTCAATTCACTGGACAAGGGTTTATCGATAACATCGCTAAGGTAGATAAACTGCGCGACATTGCTAACGAAATGGGTAAAACCTGCGGGGATTTAGCCATAAATTGGGCAATCCATCAACCTGGAGTCACAACGGCTTTAGTAGGAGTAAAAAACTCTAATCAAGTTGAAGCAAATCTAAAATCCGGCGAATGGAAATTAGACTCAGATCGTCTTTCTACTATTGACGAAATTTTCTCTACAAATTAAAAAATAAACGCTTAATTATCTAGCCCTTAGGAAGCATTGTTTTGAGGAGTTGGTATCAAGTTTATAAACCTACGACACTAATCAAAATTACGGTTCGCATTAAAAAATTTTACCCACAATATATGGTTCGGTCACTCCGAATCCAAGAAGCCTTTTCGGATTAAGCTTTTTGTAAAATCCCTTTCCTTTGTAAGTTTTCATATCATTTTATTTCTTTTTTTACCTGTTTTATTGGGAACAAAGCCGTTCAAACAACTTTACCCAACTTATATTTCTAAATTAGGGACTAAATTTATAGCTATCCCAAAAGGATGTTTCCAAATGGGGTCGGAGTTATTAAAAGATTTCGAACAACCCATCCACAAAGCTTATGTAGACGACTTCTATTTAAGAAAGTATGAAATCACTCAAAAGCAATGGAACCAATTAATGGAATCCAATTCTTCCAAATTTTTAGGGAAAAATTGACCCGTCGATAGAGTTTCCTGGCTAGGCTCCAAAAGCTTTATAGATCGGCTGAATAAATTTGAAGATACTAAGCGATATCGATTTGCTACCGAAGCTGAGTGGGAATATGAGGCCCACGCTGGCGCCCAAGCAGAATATTATTGGGGACCTAAGATAGATAACGATTATGCCTGGTACTATGGAACCGCAAATTATCGAACACAACCTGTTGGTTAAAAAAAACCAAACGACTTTGGACTCTACGATATGTCGGGAAATCTTTGGGAATGGGTAAACGGCTGGTTTAATAAAGACTATTACAAAGTAAGCGAATAAAATAATCTAAAAGGTCCTAATTCTGGAAAGTTTAGGGTAAGGCGTGGAGGTTCCTGGCCTAATTTCACGAAATACATTCGCTCAGCTTCGCGCTATCGAGGACGCCCCGATCATAAACACCATATTATGGGCTTTCGGGTTGCTTTTACTGAGTTGGAATAAAAATTTTATTTCAGTCAATTCAGAAATGCTTTATACGATTTACTTCGTCTCTTTGACTATCCACGTAATATTTTTAATTCAGTTAACAAAATTTGGTAAACTCACAAATATTCATTTTTTATTAAATTTGGAGAATTCTAAATATGGCAAAAAGTTGTTCTTTTGACGTAATGTCTGTTGTTGATTTGGCGGAAGTAAAAAATGCCGTCAACCAATCGATGATGGAAATAAAACAAAGATTTGATTTTAAAAATAGTAAGAGCGAAATCACCCTTGAAGAAAAAGATAATAAATTAACTTTGCTTTCCGACGACGACGTAAAATTAAAAGCAGTGATTGATATCCTCCAGAGTAAATTAATTAAAAGAGGTATTTCTATTAAAGCTCTCGATTATGGAAAAGTCGAAGTTGCCTCTGGAAATATGGTTCGACAAGTCGTGAAAATTCAGCAGGGAATTCCTCAAGAAAAATCTAAAAACATAGTTAGATTTCTTAAGAGTTTAAAAATTAAAGTTCAGGGGCAGGTCATAGACGACCAAGTCAGGGTAACTGGCAAAAGTAGAGACGACCTTCAATCTGTTATGGGAGATCTAAAGGAGAAAGACTTTGGAATTGACATGGATTTTGGCAATTACCGGTAAACTCTAAATATTACCTTTAAATGATGGAAGAAATAGAGCTTTTTTTTTCATGTCCTTACTGTTGCGAAAGAATTTCTATGCTAATTGATTGCTCAGAAGGTGGACAGTCTTATATCGAAGATTGTGAGGTGTGCTGTAAACCTATAGAAATAAGTTTCCAAATACAGACTGGAGAGATCGAAAACTTCAGTGCCAACAGTATTCAATAAACCAACGTTGGTTTGACCGCAAAATATCGATTTATAGACAAAAAAAATGGGCAGCCCAAGCTGCCCATCAGAGACTGCGAATCACTTTTCCCAGCATTGAGGGTTCGTGAGAAAAGTCATTCGTCAGCGCGTATTTTCTTTCCGGAACTTATCGAAAAAACTTAATTATTTCGTAAAAAATTTTACTCAATTTAAAATCAAGTTGTCAAACAGACTCGTAAACAGGTTTAAGTCCCAAACCTTCAATCATTTCAATATCGCGAGATGGGTCTTGTCCTTTAGTCGTGAGGTAATTTCCACCCAAAATACCATTGGCGCCTGCCTCGAATAGTTTTTCCTGACTACCCTGCAACACTTCCTCTCTACCGCCACACACGAATAAGTCCATTTTAGGCAAAACCAATCTTAGAAGAGCAATTGTTCGAAGAGCTTCGTAAGTATCCATATAATCTAAATTTTCTAAAGCAGTTCCTTCCATAGGCTTTAAAAAATTTATTGGAAACGATTGCGTCTTTAATTCTCGAATATCGAATGCCAACTCCACCCGTTGCTTATAAGTCTCGCCCATACCAAAAATTCCACCAACGCAGACTTGAAGACCAACTTCCTGGGCATTTCGGACTGCCGTCACTTCTTCCTCGTATGTATGAGTTGTTACAATTTTTTCAAAATGGCTTTGCGCGGTTTCCAAATTATGATGCAAACGATCCAATCCAGCTGCTTTAAGCTCTTTTAAATCCTCTATATTCATTAACCCTAAGGAACAACAGGTTTCCAAGCTAGTTTCCGCTTTAATGAGCTTAATTGCCTCAATTAAAGTTTCCAGTTCCTTACGATCTTCAATGGCCGTGCCCGAAGCCACAATAGAAAATTCATTAGATCCAAAAGCTTCGGCTTCTTTTGCCGCTTTTAAAATTTCTTGCGGCTCCATTAAGCCATATTCAGGAGAATCTGTTTGAAATGCTGAAGATTGAGCGCAAAAACCACAATCCTCAGGACATTTGCCTGATTTGGCATTAACAATTGAGCAGATTTTCACGTCTTTATCTTTGAACGCTTCTCGAACTTTATTGGTTCCTTGAAAAAGATACTCCAATTCATCTTGGTCAAAAGTACCAACCAGAAGTGCTTGTTCCCGGTCTATGCCTTCTCCAGAGAGAGCCTTATCAATTATTGAATCGATTGCTTCTTTCCTCATACGATAACTCTAAAAATAGGATTTTAACAACCGCTTTGTGAACGGTCTTAGATTTTTACAATACCCAATGTGATAATTGATAAATTTTATCATAACCCAGCCTAAAAGCAGGATAATAAAATCAAACAGTTTCCGACCATGGAACGTCGCAAAACTCTGAACTATTCAAACTCTCTAACAACTTTGAAAGTAGCTTCAAGAAGACGATCCTGCTCCCTCTCTTCATGTGTCAAAATCAAGTGCTTCCGCCTTCTAAATTTGGACATCCATTTATTTTTGTTTAGTTTTAAAAGTAAATAGCTCTTAATCCACCAAAGACCCATTTCTCCATAATGTTTTTTATAAAAATAAAGTTGGCTATGACGATGCTCAATAAAAACCCGAAAACGATTTTTTGACACACTAATGCCTCCATGGTGAATAACTTCAGCACCCGACTCATAATATACTTTCCAACCAATATTTTTTAATCGAATACAAAGATCCGCTTCCTCAAAATACATAAAAAATTGATCGTCAAACAATCCAACATCAAAAATCGCTTGACGTTTCAGCATCATACAAGCACCCTTTACCCAGTCTACTTGACGGGATTGCTGGTGTAACTTTTCCATCAACATTCCAACAAAACGATTTTTGCGAATCTCATAAAAGTTCCAAAACAACTTACTTTGAATAAATTCGCTTAAAAATGGGATTAAATTCCCAAACGATTGTTGAACAGTTCCATCGGTATTGATCAGTTTTCCACCCATCAACCCAACTCCAGGGAAACGTTCCATACTATCGATTAATTTTTGCAACGCTCCCGGCTTTATAGTAGCGTCATTATTCAATAAGAGGATATACCGGCCTTTG
>CAWVUN010000190.1:0-4628 GCA_963932495.1 uncultured bacterium | reverse complement strand
CCAGAGATTTTTATCAAGTAAGACGCTTCAGCGGTATGAACGGGCTCGCTGACTTTACCTTCTTCTAAAATAAAAGCGGCGTTATAAAACTCGGCAACAACTCCAATTTTTGGAACATCGTGTACGTTTCTTGTAATAAAACCCGTCGTATCCACTTCTACTTTATTCTCTTTAGAAGCGCGAGCAAGATCTTGATCTATAGCTAAGTTTTTATTAATTCGTTTCAATACTCTGCGAGCTCTTTGCCTCGCTTTTCGAGACTTCAATTCATTTTCGATAGAGTTTTTCACTTCTTCTAGAGTTTTAACTCTAGATTCCACTTTCTCGTGCAACTTGATTAGATGAAAACCAAACGGAGATAGAACTGGTTGACTAACTTCGCCAGGTTTCAACTTTAACAAGGCACTTTCAAATTCTTTTACCATCGAGCCTTTTGGAAATGTCCCTAAATCGCCGCCTCGTTTTGCTGTTCCAGAGTCGTCCGAATTTAACTTTGCCAGATCGGAAAAATCTTCGCCAGCTTGAATCTTTAGCAAAATGTTATTGGCTTTTTCTTTTACTTTTATTTCATTTTCATTCTCTTTTTTTTCTTTATCTTCACTAGACGAGTCGTTAGTTGCCGGAACTCTAAACAAAATATGGCTTGCCTTGAACTGTTCCTCAAGTCGATATTTTCCTAAGTTATTATTATAATATTCGTCAACATCGTCTTCACGGATCTCTACTTCTGCCTCGAAATCTTGATAATTTAATTTGACGTATTGGAAATCAGTTTGCTCTTGAACTTTAAAATCAGATTTATTTTTATCGTAGTAAGCCTGAATTTCTTCATCCTTCAACTCTTCAGTAGCTTTAAAATGGGTTTCAGGAATCGCAACATAATCCAATTTAACTTTATTTTCTTCTCGCTGATAAGCTTCGGAGATTTCAGTTCCCGACACCTTGACTTGGCTTTTAACTAAACTTTCTAATTTTTGAATCGTTAAGTTTTTTCGTTGCCCTTCCTCAAATTCTTTGGGAGACAAACGTCGAAACTTCAAAAAGTTCATATAAACGTTCCGATTAAATTTTTTATCCCGTTGAAAAGCTGGAATTTTTTGTATTTCGTCGATTAATTCTTTATCGCTCACTCGTATATTCTGTTTTTTTGCTTCGTCTAATAATAATTTATTTTTTATTATTCCATCCAACGCGGCATTTTTTAAATCAAACTGAACGATAAAATCTTTAGAAAACCGAGAGCCCAATTGTTGTCGATAGGCATCAATTAAGTTGTTAAATGTTTTTTCGTATTCTCCAAAACGGATATCGTGTCCTTGAACAGTAGCAACCACGCCTCCCCTAGACTCTGCCGAGCCCCCCATACCCCAAGAATAAAAAACGGTCCCAACGAACGCAAAAGCAATCATATAAATAATGGACTTTACCATCCATGAATCAGCATGTTTCCTAACGTAACTAAGCATTAAATGCGCTCCTTAATAATTCCTTGAAATTTGGTAAGTCTGTTATTCTATTAAATTATCTAGTTTTTTAAAAGGCGTTTTTCTTCAATGATTTATTAAAAGAGCTAAGAAAGCACAGAAAACAGGCTTTTTCATTGAAATTTACAAGTCCACTTGCTATAAAGAAGTCAGTTATAATTTTATTAAAAAACAAGGACTTACAAGCAACTAACAAGGGATATCTAGTGTTAAAAAATTTTTGGGGATTATTTTCCAATGACTTGGCGATAGATCTAGGAACAGCGAATACCCTGGTTTATGTAAAAGGCCAAGGAATTGTTCTTCGTGAACCGTCCGTAGTAGCAATCCACAATCACACAAAACAGGTATTAGCAGTCGGTTCTGAAGCAAAACAAATGCTAGGCAGAGCACCCAATAATATAGTCGCGATTCGTCCTATGAAGGACGGCGTGATCGCCAACTTCGAAGTTACAGAAGAAATGATCCGTCACTTCATCCAAAAAGTACATAATCGGAAAAACTTGATCTCTCCAAGAGTCGTGATTGCGGTTCCTTCTGGGATAACTCAAGTTGAAAAACGAGCCGTTCGGGATTCAGCAACTTCCGCTGGAGCGCGCGAAGTATTTTTAATTGAAGAGCCTATGGCAGCTGCAGTAGGTGTCGATTTACCGGTTCGCCAACCCACAGGCAACATGATAATTGATATTGGAGGAGGAACCACAGAGGTTGCCATAATCTCAATGTCAGGAATTGTTTATAGCAAATCCATTCGCATCGCGGGAGATGAGATGGATGAAGCCATCATAAACTATATTAAGCGTAAATATAATTTATTGATTGGCGAACGAACCGCCGAAGATATTAAAATGAAAATTGGTTCCGCTTATCCTTTGGCAAAACGCATGACCATGGAAGTTAAAGGTCGAGATTTAGTTGCCGGTATCCCAAAAACACTAGTTATTTCCGACGACGAAATCAGAGAATCTCTAGCGGAAACGTTTACGGCAATTGTAGAAGCCGTAAAAATAGCATTGGAAAGAACTCCCCCTGAATTAGCGGCAGATATCGTAGATAAGGGAGTTGTTATTGCCGGAGGTGGTTCTTTAATAAAAGGTTTGGATACTTTGCTAAAAGAAACGACCGGTTTACCAATCACCCTTGCAGAAGACCCATTAGTGGCAGTTGCAATGGGAACGGGCAAAGTGTTAGACGACCCAATTCTTTTGGGTAAGGTGGCTATCTAGAAGTGCAAAAAAAGACTTCCAAAGGCAAAAAGCTATTTATTACCCTATCTTTTATACTTATTTTATCCTTCTCTCTAATTTCGCTCAGCCCTAAACTTCGAAGTTCTCCTACTTTGGTTCAGTCTGCGATAACAACGCTTATATTTCCTTTCCAAACGTTTTTTAATTCGATTATCCAGGGAACCTCTGACTCATTCGACCACTATGTTTTTTTGTCAAATGTATCTCAAGAAAACGAAGAACTGAAAAAAGAAATCGAAAACCTAACTCACCGCGAGAACAGACTTAGAGAAGATATTTTTCGATTGCAAAGAGAACATAACATCCTACAACATCCATTAAAAACTCCTCGAAAATCGATCATAGCTTCCGTAATAGGAAAAGATAGTGGCCAGTGGCTAAAAACTATAGTAATTGATAAAGGATCAAATCAAGGTCTCGTGGAAAACTCTGCTGTTGTAACCAACTTAGGAATTCTTGGGCAAGTCATTGAGGCAAATCCAAAAAGTTCTAAAATATTATTAATTAGCGATAGCAGGAGTGCTGTAGACGCTATATTCCAAAAATCCAGAGAACCGGGAGTCGTTTTTGGCTCAGGTGAACAAATTTGTGAAATGCGCTATGTTTCCATGGAAGCCGATATCCAGAAAGGAGACCAAATAATCTCCTCAGGTGTTGGAGGAATTTTTCCAAAAGGTTTAGCCGTAGGAACCGTCAGTAAAATTATCAAAAAAAAACAAGGCTTATTCCAAGAAATTCAGGTAATGCCCAGTGTAGACTTTTCTCGACTAGAAGAAATGCTTGTTCTTATACCAAATTAGAATTCCTTCATGCCCTACCTCTCTTACATTATTTTCTTTATAATAATTTTTGCGTTTCAAACGTCTGCCTTGCATAGTTTAATACCCGGCGAAACTATGCCCGATTTAGCTCTTCTTTCCGCGTTTTATTTTGGATTGAAGATGAAAGATCATTCTGGAGTTTTTACGGCTACTTTTATTGGATTTATTCAAGATTGTCTCTCAGGAGGCATCTTGGGTATTAATACACTTTCAAAAGGCCTTACTGGTTTTTTTACGACCTTTTTGAAAGGCTTCATTCCAATGGGCAACATATTGCCTATTGGAATATGTATAGCAATAGTTTCAGTATCAGACGGAATTCTATTTTATTTAATCACCTCTTTGTTCACAAAAAACGACATTTCATTCGACTCCTTATTCCGTTCGTTACCTGTATTTATTTTTCTAAACTTGCTATCGGCCCCATTTTTATTTTCAATAATCAGAAAATTAGACGGCCCACTCGGAAAGAAACCCCAAACCACTATAAGTTTGAACTGATGTCCCTTTACCAATATCAACAAGATTCGTCCCAAGGCGTAAGAGGTAAAATAAAGTATTTCTCATTGCTAGTTATTTTTTTATTTCTATGCCTAGGCGGTCGCATTTGGTATTTGCAAATAATTAGCGGACAATATTTTGAGGAACTATCTGAGAACAATCGCACTCGAATGGTATCGTTGCCAGGCTTTAGAGGATGGATTAAAGATAGAAATGGGAACACCTTAGTTAATATACGCCCCTCTTTCAATTTATACATCACTCCAGAAGACACACAAAACTTAGATCAAGTTCTCAACCTAATTTCATCTAAAATTAAATTCGACAAAAAAAAATTTAAGACCAATTTTAAAAGAGCAAAAAGGTTTCACAACGTTCTCGTGAAAGCTGACATCCAACGGAGCGATGTCGCTTTTGTAATGGAAAACAACTTAAAGTTACCAGGAGCTCATATTAAAGCAGTTCCTTTAAGAAACTATGTATTTCAAGATTTTTCCTCACAAACATTGGGTTACCTTGGCGAAATTTCTAAAGCCAAATTAAACAAAGTAAAAGGCTCGCATTATAAACAAGGC
>CAWVUN010000189.1:0-4629 GCA_963932495.1 uncultured bacterium | reverse complement strand
TTATTACATAAGGCCCGCTCGTAGCCGAAAACCGTTTTTAGAGGTTGCTTTTATAAAGTCCGTCTTTTTTCTTATGCTGTTAGTTTGTAGCATTCCACAAATTTTACAGGCGCAAGAGTTACTATTAAAGGTCGCCATCGTTGGCGACACGGGTATAGGTGATCGTGGGTATCGCCCTGCTTTTGAGGCGGTTCGAAGCGCAATTGCTAAATCCAATTCCGACATGCTTTTGCATTTGGGTGACTTCGTTTACCAATCTGAATTATTCCCCAGTTCCTGTAATCCGAAATACCTTGCGCAAGCGCGGAAAGCGTTTGTTGAACCATTTCCATATCGCTTGTTTGTTCCTGGCGATAATGATTTTCCGCCTCGCATTACCGAACCGATGGCTTCTGACTGTTGGTCTGAGTTAGAAACTTTAGACACTCCATTTGATAAGCCTATATCTGGACGCTCAGCCCAACCTGGAAACTTTGAAGGGGCTAAGCGAATAGGTCCGGTTTTATTCGTCGTTTTGAATTCTCAAAACAAAAAGGATCCGACGTCTTGGCTTGACCCTAGAATTGAACGCGCAAAACATGATGGGTTGTGGGTCGTCATTGCGATACACGAACCGCCGCTGACCTCGGGTTGGTTTATCGATAAGAGGGAAGGAACTCTGAAATGGATAAACAAGTTAAAGCCCGATTTGGTCTTATCTGGTAACCAACATTCTTACGAGCGCTTTCATGCCTTAGGTGTTCCCGCGGTTGATCAGACACTACCGGTAAAAAAATCGAACGACGCTATTTATAATAAGGGCGATGGTTCTATTTACATAGTTTCTGGAGGGGGCGGGGCGACGTTAAAACCTTTTGCTGATTGGCGAAAAATAAAAGAACTTTTGGCTCCGATATGGGTTTTGGATGCTATAGCGTTTAGATCGTTGACTCATCACTTTGTACAGCTTGAAATTTCAGCGAATTCTATTATGGGGAAAACTTTTCAGGTTTGCGCCGAACCGTCGAATAATGGAAGCGGCCCTAGGTGGAGGCCGAATAATCCATGGTGGAAAACGATTGAACTGCCTTGTGAAAACTCCGAACCTGGCGTTTTAGAGATTGATCGATTTGAAATTTTAAGGCAAAAAAAAAGCCCTCTTCGATAAACGAAAAGGGCTGACTTTCTAAAAAACTAAAGCTTTATTTGTATCTTTTATAGCATTTTATGCCCGGAAACGTTCATTGCGCTTACGGAAACTTTACCTTCTTTTATGCCAATGATTCGGCGGTATTCTGGTAAGTCTGACGCGCCCACTCGGGTGTATTTATCGGTGTAGCTTTCTACATCTTTGATTGTGGCATCTTTGTTAAAATAATAAACTGAATATTTTCCTGTAAGAAATTTTCCTTCTTCGTTTTTTACGCTTTCTTCGATGTTGATGGTGAAAGACATTCTTGGGGTTGCGCGGTTGATTTGTTGAATTCTGCCATCTTTAATTCTATAAAAAGAACTCATGCCGTCACCGCCCATGATCACGCTTTGACCTAAAGGATGATCTTGGTCGTCACCAAAGTTTAATTTATATTTGCCATCGGACTCTTCGAAAGAACGAGGACCGCGATGCATTGCGATAGACGCTAAATTTTCCTTTGCGAATTCTTTTAATTCTTCGTCTTGCATAGAGACTTCAATGTCTTTAGGGCCTTTAACTGTAATCGTTCCTTTTTCTTCTTTACCGTCTACGTTCACGGTGACGTCGGCGGAAAAGCCTTTAAAGTCTGACTGCCATCGAGCGGTGTTACCAAAAACTTCTCGTAAAGCTTCGCGAGCTTCCGGGTTGTCTTCGGCTGCTGTTGCAACATCTTCTTCTTTTGAGTAAGTAGCCATTTTGAACTCCTAAAAATAAGTTTCGAAAGGTTTTAAGCCTTTTAAATAATAAAACGGCGCGATAAAACTAAGAGCCGTATAGCATCTCAATATTTGCGCTTTTTCTTAATTCGTTAGAATACTCTATCAATTTCTTTTGCCCTTTTTCCATGAGCAGATGTTGTAATATTGCTTTTTCCACATCTGCGAATGGAGCGGTATCGGCTGGTTTTGTTTCCACTAGTTGGATAATGTGGAAGCCGAAAGGCGTTTTAACTACGTCTCCAACTTCGTTTGGTTTTAGTTTTAAGGCCGCTTCGTCAAAGTTTGGAGGAAAAACGCCTTTATACATAAAACCAAGATCGCCTCCACTTTTAGCGGTGGCTAGGTCTTTAGAATATTTTTCTGCCATTTTGGAAAAGTCCGCTCCGTCTCGTATCTGAACAAGAATGTTTTTGGTGCTTTCCCACGCTTGTTGGCTGAACTCTGCTTGCTTGGTTACGATTTGATCTTTAGGAACGTTTTTAAGCATTTCTTTTGTGAAATGAGGAATATAAATATGGCGAACTCTATAAGACTCGGGTCGATTAAAGCGCACTTTATTTGTCTCGTAAAATTTTTCTACCTCCTCTTTTTTTATTTTGATTTTCCTTCTAACTTGTTTTTCGACCAGGCGTTCGATCATTAAATCGATTCCGATATTTTTTTTCAAGCCTGCTATATTTAAATTTCTTTCTTTCAGAGCTATTTCAAAACGGTTTCCATCTTGATAAGCAGATTTTAATTTTGTGAATTCTTGTTCGATAAGCTTATGACTTGACTTTTCTCCAGATTTTTTCGCTTCTTGGGATAATATTTCTCTTATGACTTCTTTGTCGATAACGTCATGGATAATTTTCTTTTTTTGTTGATTTAAAATATCTTGAGGATCTTGATCGCTTTCTCCTAGAGCTTTTTCTAAATCGGCTTTTAGCTGATCCATGATGCGATTGAATTTAAACCTAATATAATGCTCTTTAATAGGGACTCCGTTGACTTTGGCAACAACCACCGGGATATTCATCCCTTTTGTATGATCGGAGAAGGTTTTTTGTTGCGCTTCAAGGTTAGTGGTCCAACTGAAAAGAACTAGTGAGATAAAGAAAAGACGGGCAAAGAATTTGAGATTCATTTAATGTTTCCTAATTTGAAAATACGAAAATGCATAATGGTGAGTTTAAATTTTTTTTAGATATGATCTGGTAGATTGGGAATGTATTCGTCGGTTCTATAACCTGGAATAGTAGTTTGTTTACTTTTATGGCGAATCCACGCAATTCTACCGAATTGTTTTAAAAAACAATATTCAACTTTAGGCAGGAGTCTTTTTTGTCCCAAGTCGATTTGTGAAAAAAAGTAAAGCTTGTGAGCTTCTTTTCTGGCTGGTTCCCCAGGGTAATAATCCAAGTCGTGTCTGACGGAGACAATATCCTTTTTTACCCCTAAAATTTGTTGATAGCCAGTGACTTTCGTCCAAAAAATGGGAGTGGATTCTTCATCCGATTTTTTATAATAACCGTTATCGTAAGGTTCGATCAATCGGTCAAATTGCTCGGCAGCAATTTTGGCTTCGAAAAATGACCAAATTAGAATTCTTACGGATAGTCGGTTATCCATCCAAAAGCTAGGGTGTAAGGCTTCTTCCGGCTCCATAAACGGATACTTTTGAGTTAATAGTATTAATTGGCGTTCTGTGGGGACGATGAATTTCTTTTTATCAGGAGAATAAGGCTCATCTTTAACGTCGTATATAGCCTCTTCGTTTTCGGGAGCCAGTGCTTTTGCCATTATTTTTCTCGTGTATCAATGAAGTTACGCAATGATTCCATGATTGTGGATCCGTAATAATAAAATTAAACAGATTTTACTGTCAAGGATCTGTCTAATTGTTGCTTTACTTGTTTTTCGATAAATTGGAGCGTTCCAGAAGCGGATGTGGAGCAACTACTGCAGGCACCTTGGTAATGGATGAGAATTACGTTTTCTTCTATTCCTTTTAGTTCGACACCTCCACCGTCGCGAGCCAAGTTGGCTCGAATTGAACGGTCTAGCACAGCTTCGATGGTTTTTAGTTTATCCTCTTCGGATAGGGTGGTGAAGTCTTTGGTAAAAAGAGAGCTATCGGGCTTTTCTTTTTCAGTGGTCTCGTAATAGTGTGCAAATCGATCGACTGTTTGCCAAACATGGTCTTTTATAAAGTCCCATTCGACGCCATCCTCTTTAGTAACGGTAACAAAGTTATCCATTACGAAAACGCCTTTAACAGGATCCAAATCAAGAAGCTCCTCGCCTAAGCGGTCTCCTTGGCAGTCTTCTTTTGATAAATAATTTTTGTTGCCATTTTCTAGGACAAAAGCATTGAGAACAAATTGTAAAGCGTGCATATTCGGCGTTTCTCGAGTCCTCAAAACTTTAACGATAGACTTTTTTTCCGCATTGGCTTTTGGACGAAAGGTTTTCCCCCCTGCAAGCGGAGGTGGACTAGGTTTTTTCGTCTTATCATCCTTTAGCTCCGATTGTCTTTTTATAACGTCGCTTAATTTCACCGATTTCTCCGCTTAAAAAATAGTGGGATTGCGTTAAATGCAAACCCGATTCTCATTGATTTTACGAGATATAACATAATAATATAAAATTCAAAGAAAACCAACGAAACGTTTGTGGGCTTCTCGAAAAAGTTGTTAGATGCTTAAGTCGTTGGAAATTATGGGATATTTGGTTTGATATGCTTAAGATTTATCA
>CAWVUN010000188.1:0-4635 GCA_963932495.1 uncultured bacterium | reverse complement strand
TTTTCCTTTTAAATTAATTAAATCTTGATAACTGCCCTCTTCAGCCACACTTCCTTCCTCTAGCAAATAAATATAATCAGCCCTTGCAACTGTAGATAATCGATGAGCTACGGCTAGAATCGTCGTCTTCTTGGCAATCTTCTCTATTGCAGTCTGGATCGATCTTTCCGCTTCCGAGTCCAATGCGCTAGTCGCTTCGTCTAAAATAAGTAAATCAGGTTTTCTTAAAATCGCACGGGCCAAAGCAATACGTTGCGCTTGTCCTCCTGACAATCTAACGCCTCGGTCTCCAACAATAGTATCGAGGCTATTAGGGAAGCCTTCAATAAACTGGTCAGCATTTGCCAATTTACAAGCTTCCCAAATATCGGATTCGTCAGCTTTTTCATTTGCCCATAACATATTGTCGCGAATACTTAGATTAAATAAAATGCTCTCTTGAGGCACATAACCGATCCGTTGACGAAGTGAAACAATATCGAATTCAGATAAAACGCTATCATCAATTTTTATTTCACCTTTTGAAGGAGGATTAAACCCCATAACCATGTCAATCAAGGTAGACTTTCCAGCACCAGATTTTCCAACAACAGCAACCATTTTGCCTTTAGGAATATCAAAATTAATATTATTTAAAACGGGTTCGCCAGTAGCATAAGAAAAATCAACATTACGAAAACAAATTTTACTATTAAACCCGGGAAAATCTTTAGTTCCAGACGACTGCATAAAATTTTTCGCCTGTTCTTTTACTTGATTAACTTGTTCAAAACTAGGAAAAAGGTTTTCCAATACATTTTTTCTTTCAATAACTTGACCAATTTGAGGCATAGCTTTCATAAAAGCCCAAAGCATGACTGCTATATCAGAAAATGGAACAGAATAATTTTGAGCTGTCAATATAGCTCCAAATACCGCTAAAAGTCCCAAGGGTTCATATATTAGTGGCGTTGCAGTGGCTAATGTCTGAGACTTTAGAGTCACATCTCTATGAGCATCAAAGCGTTCTCCAATTAAATTTAAAGTTTTAGCTCCTTCGCCAAACCCCAAAATCACTTTAATCGACCCTAAACATTCATTGATAATGCCAATATATTGATTCGCCGTAAAGGTATTGAGTTTACCTAATCGATAGTTTAGAGGCCCTAAAAGAAAAAGTGGAATAGCAAATAACAAACCCGCCAACAAAGTCACGGAAGTTGCTTGCCAAGATAGATAAAATGGAACGCTCATAAAGATAACCAATCGAAACACTCCCGAAAGCACTAAAGCCATCGCTAAAAAAGCGTCGCCAACCATTGAAATTTCTCGAGTGAATGTATTCACCAATTTGCCTTGATTCGTTCCCGTGAAAAAAAGCCACCTTGCTTGAAAAAACGTATCGAAAGATTCTAAAAATAAACCTTTTAGTACTGCGTATTTCAAATCTAATATGCAGTATCGCGCAAAAATAAAAAACCCATTTTTCAATACTTGAAAAAAAAGAAATGTCCCTAAAAATGTAAGCAAATTTACTGGAAGACCAATATCTTCAAAAATCCTGACAAATAAATGAGTGATTTGACTAAATTTATCTGAATCTTGCTTAAGTAGAAAGTCCATCACTGGTGCTACAGCAAAAATTGATAGCAGATCAAATACAAATTCGACCAACAACAAGAACATAGTCTTATAGAAATAATCTGGGAATTTGCGAAAAAGCGCTTTGAATAAAATCAGGGGTTTCATAAATGGAGGGAAAATAGGTCTACTAAAAGATAATTAGTAGAAGAATTATAAAATATTTCACATTCTTTAGTTGTAATTTATCGTATTGGTTATCTACAAAATATCCTAGATTATAAAGTCTAGAAAAGAGTTATAACTTTATCATTTTTCAACGATAAAACTTAATTCAATATTATTTTGCGGAAAAAACATCTTTACCAAGTAGTTATACATAGAAATAACTTAAGTCGAATCAAGTCAAAAACACAAAATATTAAGTTTCTGAAAAAAATACATACTTAAAGCTAATTGAAATGGACTTTTCTTGCATTTAAAATTCGAATATATTACTATTTTAATAAGATTTGCGTGTTTTTAATCTTCTTTTCATTAGCCGTTTACGACGCATTCATTTTCCCTTTGATTTTTCAAATATAGCAAAATCACCCCAAATACATTTTTAACCGCCAAAAAATGCGTATTTTTTCCTTAAATACCTTTTAACAACCTAAATTATTAAGAGGGCAAAGTTATCATGCCAAGTGAACTCAATTTAGCTGGGCCCACACCATTATCAATAACAGCTCTGATAATAAACTTAGGAATTGGGACCGTTCTTTCCTTAACTGCATATTTACACTTTGAAAAATTTGGATCTACTCTTTCTAATAGATCTGAATTCGGCAAAGTTTTACCTTTTATTCTACTAACCACAACTTTAATTATTACCGTAGTTAAATCTTCTCTAGCACTTTCTCTTGGTTTAGTTGGAGCTCTTTCAATAGTCCGTTTTAGAACTCCAATTAAAGAGCCTGAAGAATTAGCCTATTTATTTTTAGTCATTGCGATGGGATTAGGGTTAGGAGCAGATCAACGTCTTCCTACGATTATAGCAGGAATAACTATACTGATTGTTGTCGCACTCATAAAGTCATTTAAAGGGCAGGAACCTAATAGAAATTTATATCTATCCATAGATTGGAAAGACACATCAAACTCAGAAAATCGTTTAGATGCGATCAATAATATAATTTTAAAACATGTAAAAACAGATGAATTCGAATTGAGACGATTCGAAACTCGGGGTCAAGATCTTGAAGCCAGTTATTTCGTCAATATTCCCAACGTTGAAAGCCTTTCTTCTTTAGTAGATGAATTACAAAATAATTTCTCAAACATGGGAGTTACCTTCATAGATCAAGATCAAATGCCAAGTCTTTAAATGAAAGTCTTCTCACCAGGTAATCACAAAACCAAAAAACGTTTACCAATAAAGTTTCATTTTAAATTTAAAAGCCCTTTATGGCTTATAAATTTTATTTTAATATCTCTTTCATTTATTTCTTTTATAGCAATCAATCTTTTAGCTATCCGTCATCCCGTTCATGAAACTATTTACGAAGCCTTGATGCAACGTGGGTATTTTTATTATGCTAGCTCCAAAGTCGGCGGAACCATTCAATTAATTAAAAATTTCTTAATCCCTCAAATCAACACTTCGCTCCCTACAATTTATTTTGATATCAAACAAAAGCATTGGTTAAAACTCCTAGATGCGAGAGCTCAGGGAAAAACTATTCGAGATGCGGTCACCATACCGGCTCATATTAGACATGGTGACAAAAAAATAAAAGTTAAAATTAGAAATAAGGGTTTACGTGGAGACCATCGAAATTCCGATAAACTTTCTTTACGAATTGCTGTAAAAAAAGGAGAGAGTTTATTTGGAATTAGGGAATTTGCTATTCAACACCCTAAAATTCGAGATTATCTATACGAATGGGCATATCATAAAAACTTAAGAACTGAAGGCGTATTAGCCATCAGATACGACTTTATCAACGTAGTAATTAATGGCTCCCCTCAAGGAATATATGCGTTAGAAGAACACTTTTCAAAAGAATTACTTGAGTCACAAAATCGCCGCGATGGTGTCATTGTCCGAATGTCTTTGGATCAACACCCCTATCATCTTTCAACAAAAAAATTTTTTAATTTCTACGCTCATTATACAAACTCGCAAATCACAGCCCATAAGTATAAACGAATAATAAAGCAAAAAAACTTACGAAACCAATATCAAATTGGTCGGCAGATGTTGGAAGATTTCCAAATGAATAAAAAGGCTATTTCTAAATTATTTGACATCCCAATAACAGCTCGGTATTTAGCCATTACAGAATTATGGAATGCATGTCACGCGCAAGCATTTGGCAATATAAGGTTTTACTATAATCCTGTATCGGGCTTATTAGAACCTATAGGATTTGACGCTGGAATTAGTCCAACAACTCTTTGGGAACCGCCCTTATGCACATTTAATAATTGGGAAGTCAGCTTACAGTTTATGACAGACCCTAAAATGGTAACCGCATTTGAGGAAGAACTGTATCGAGTCACATCTCCCGAATATATTCATAAGCTTAGAGAAAACTTTGTCCCCGAATATAATCTACGTCGTGACGATTTTTTATATGAATTTCCATATATACCATCTGGAAAAGCTATTTTTGATCAGTTAGAAAAACGGGCTAAAATACTACACAAACGAGGAGAAATGAGAACCTTGATAAATCATGGTTCCAATAATATACAAAAACCTCATCACGGCGACGAAAACACATTTTTGCCAGACGATTTACCATTCCAAGTAACGTATGGATACTTTTTTTCTGTTCTGGGAGACACTATTGATTCAAAATCTTTTCGTATAAGGTTAGCCAATTCTTTTGCAGAACCCAACGAACTAATTGGAATCGAAATTAATACATCTCAAAGAAATGACTTTATAAAAGCAGAAGATTTAATTTTAAAATCATCTCCTATTCTCGGCCTCTCTGCCAAATGGCTCCCAGCAAAAAGACTGCGGAGACCTTTTACCTATCGAACTTATAAGCTACCCCGTAAATACAATTTAAAATATTTGAA
>CAWVUN010000187.1:0-4678 GCA_963932495.1 uncultured bacterium | reverse complement strand
TGAGCACTCTAATAATGTACCCCAAGTTTATCGTACTAATTCATTTCAAGCTGTTCGTGTTTCTTTAACAAACATAACGAAAGAAATAAAAAAAAGAACCGCTCCTTCTAAAGTTCCTAATAATAGGAACTTTAATAACTTTTTGGACTATTTAATTAAATAAGCCTTGTCGAAGTAAATAGGGAAATAACTCTTTAATTTAGATAGCCAGGCTTGCATTTAAGCTTCTTGCAATACTACAGGCTGATAATATTTAGCTACCATCAAGGTGAGAGCATTGATGAAGAAAAAACCAGAATCTTAATTTTCTCTTCATCAGATCTATTGTAACCTAGCTTTAATTCGTTCAATTCCGGACAAAGCCTGAACGTTATTTGGTTTAATTTTCAGTATTTCTTCAAACACACGCAATGCCTCTTTGTCTTTACCGATTAGAAAACTGGCTCCTCCTACACCTAAAAGGATATCTATTTGATTCGGAACAATTAAATTGGCTTTTTTATACTGAGCAAGGGATTCTTCAAATCGTTTAGAAAAAAATAACATTTGAGCGTAATTCTGATAATTCCGAAAATTGTTTGAAGAGATTTCAATAGCATTTTTAAAATACTTTTCCGCAGAATCAAAGCGTTTCAAATTATAATAAGCTTTCCCTAATAAAGAAAAAACTGCATCCGACCGAAAAAGCCCCCGTTTTAACGCTTTTTGAATATAATCGACCGAATTACCATAGTCTCGTCTCACAAAATACAACCTCCCTAATTGCCAAGCGGCTTCAACACTCATTGCCTTTTCTTTAGAAGCTAATTTTAAAAATTTTTCAGCCTCATCAAATTTATTTTGATTCTTGTTCAATATTCCTTTTATTAAAAAATCGTATCCTAAATGAGAAAGCTTTGTATTAATTCTACTATTAGCGCGTTGAAGGTTTTTTATCCATGCTGAATCTCTAAAGTTTATTAATGCCACATTAGGGTCATCGGTAAACATAAAATCTTTTTCAACTACTCTGTTAAAAGCCAATGTGGCAGCTGATAAATGGCCCGCCGGAGTAAAATGAATTGCGGTAGGAAAGTTAAGAGGAATGTAAGACCGGTTTTGAATTTCAATTAGATCTTTTTTTAAGTCCAACCAAATCATATTTTTATGGCGGCCAACCTGCATAGGTTTAAATTCTTTAAACCCTTTATCCATTTTCAAAACTTCTTCTCGAGAAGGTACTAAAAGAAATAGAAGCTTCGTTTCATGCTCTTGTAGTAAAGAATAAAATCGATCAATGCCAATACTATATAAAATGGCCGGGATATGTTGTTTAGTCTTATCTTTTAGTTCCCAATAATCTGTTTTCCAATTTATAAAGTCATCATCCTTTAACGCCCAACTACCTGCGGATTTTTTTAAGCTGCGCTTTGATGAGTCTCCAACATCAAAAACTAAATTGTTTCTTAAATGGCTTTCAATAAATCGGATCGCTTGAGATTTGGAAAAAACAAAATCATAAAAAGGAATACTATGGATAAAATTTAAAAAAGTAACCGAAACTTTATTTAAATGATGCGCAAACTCAAAACCCCTTATTTCTATCTCCACCTTATTATCAGTTAATCTCTTAAATTTAACCTTATTTGCTTCAAATTCCGATAAATCTAAAGTGGATAATTCACCTCTATGAAAATAAACAACGACTAAGTCTGGACTGTATTTATAGCCTTCATTTTTAAAATAAGCAAAAAACTCAGATAATTCCCACAAATTTTTTCCTGCATTAATAACTTCAACTTTTTTATTGGGAAACTTTTCTTTGAGTATATGGTTCAAATAAAAAGCGAAGGTCTCGTCATTATTAACTCCCGAAGCGGCAAAAATTGAACCGCCAATGCATAAGACTCGAAAAACATCTCGCTCTTTTTTGTATGAAATTTCCTTAAAATTCCTTAACCCTTTAGAGTCAGTTTTTATTTGGTAAGGGAAACCATGAAACAAAAGGTCTCTTTGAATGTCAGATCTAAAAGCTGTCGCCACTCCATACTTTGAAGTTGTGTGATTTTTAAATATCACTTGCGGATTATAAAAAAGCAAAACAACTTCTAAACAGCAAAAAGCACTAATTAAAATTAAAACGAGGAGGAAAAATTTCCAAATGAATCTCTTAATCATCTTTAATTATGGGCGGTTTTTTGGTCTTATGTAATTAAAAAAGTTCAGAGAGGAAATAGGCAAACTAAATTAACCTTTCACATTTAAACTGAAAGCATTTAGTCTGGAATTTCCCAAATTAGAATTAATAATTATGAGAAACATCCTCTACAGGGTAGGTTTTCTGATTGGAATATAAATTGCTCATCCGATTTTCATCTAATTTTCTCAATTTATGCCACTATGGTCAATATTTTAGTTCTTCCAGTCTATTGATCCCAATAATGGGTTCATTTAGACAACCCGCCCATCTTGATTTTTATTTTCCCTTGAGGTCACCCAATTTCTGAAACCACACTTTCTTCATCAACTCCTGCTGTAGAGTCGCCAAGGTCCAGCTTTTTATTTTCTGGATAACACCGTCGCCATAAAAAACTTCCCAGGCTATGGTTAAAACAAACAGCACTAGCCGACTTTATTGTTTCGAGGGGCGGCAGGAAAGCCAGATCTATTTCAAGGCGATTTTTCTTCCTTTGGTCCATTACTTTGCAGTTCTTCGCCTGTTTTGTGATGAACTAAGCTCTTTGATCGTCAATTTTGAGCGGTCACAACAAAGCTAGTTCAAAAAAATATTGCACCATAACCCCCATCCCCCTTCGAAAAACTCATAACTATTAGGATAGGCAAACGCCGCGCTATGACGAAGGAAACATTCAAATGATTCATTCCGGTATCGATTAACCATAAGTGACAATACTAAGGATAGACTTTGGATGGTTGGCGAGTTTTTCTTTTGGTCAACATACCTCTTAAACCGAATCACATAACTTTACTTACAGCTTGAGTCCAAGCATTAATATAGTTAGAAGAAGTTCTGCTTAAATGGGAACTCTAGTTTTAGAATGCTACTTTCTTAATCTCATAAACTTTTCTTTACGAATTAAGCCGATTAATAAAAAAACAACTTTTAGCCTTTTTAATGCATAATATTATTAAAAAGTTTATAATCTAATGATAGATTTAAAAGTTATTGAGCTTGTCTATAGCTTAGACAGCCGTTTTGTTTTAACGAATTAATTTTAACTGTCGCTAATGGTAAACCCCAAAGTTTCTTGCCTTTTGGGACTTACTATCTCAGAGCAACTTTGAAATAAGGAAACGTTATGGCAACATCAAAAGAAACCCTTCCTACTCAATTAATTGATGGAATGGGGCGAACTATTGTAAACCTACGCGTTTCCGTTACAGACCGATGTAATTTCCGCTGTACCTATTGCATGCCTGCAGATAATGTAGAATTCATGGACCGGAAACATCTTTTGTCCTTTGAGGAAATTGCCCGAGTTATAGATGTTGTTTCAAAAATGGGAATTCGCCGAATCCGTTTAACTGGCGGCGAACCTCTAATGCGTAAGGACTTAACTCAATTAATTAAAATGATTGATGGGACAGAGCTTATTGAAGATATTGCTATGACAACGAATGCATACTTCCTTAAAGAACACGCCCAAAGCCTTAAAGATGCTGGTTTAAAGAGGCTCAACGTAAGCCTAGACGCTTTAGACCCTGAAAAATTTAAAGAAGTTAATAGACGCGATTGCTTAGAACAAGTTTTAGAAGGATTAAAAGAGGCCAATCGAGTTGGCTTTAAATCTATAAAGATAAACGCTGTCGCGGTAAAAAACTTTTCTGAAACAGAAATAATGGATTTAATTGAAATGGGCCGTTCCGACGGATTTGAAATTCGCTTTATCGAATTCATGCCCTTAGACGCAGACCGTGCATGGGAAAGAGAAAAAGTCCTGTTTGGCCATGAAATATTAGATTCTATTAAGAAAAAATACGAATTAGTTCCAATAGATAACTCCTTAGAAATTGGCCCTGCTAGCGAATACCAATTTGCCGATGGAAAAGGTAAAATCGGTATAATCACGGCAGTTAGCAATCCATTTTGCGACCATTGCAACCGAATTAGAATGACTGCCGATGGGAAACTACGAACTTGTTTATTCTCAACTAACGAGCATGATTTAAAAGATCTAATAAGAAACGGAGCTAGCGACGAAGAAATAGGAAGAGCCGTCCACGATGCTGTACTTATAAAAGAACCAGGGCATAAAATTAATCTGGATAGCTTCGTGCAACCTGAGAGAGCAATGTATGCCATTGGTGGATAAGCTAGTTCTCAAAGCCACTAATTCATTAAATACCTCTCAAGTAAATCAAATACGCTACCGTTAAAAAAATATAGGGCTTACCTCTAACCTGCTCTTAACTTCTCCCCGGGGGCGACTCAAATGAGTCGTCCCCGGAACTTTTTTATCCCCACTTTTTGTGATACGGTAAAGAAAAAATTCTTTACATATCCATATGAACATCAAAGAAAAGCAAGAAAAACTAGAATCAATTTTACTCACAATGGATGACCTAGTAGTAGCTTATTCTGGAGGAGTGGATAGTGCTTTGGTGCTTGCCATGGCATGTAAAGTTTTAGGATCTCGTGTGGTAGCCGTTACGGGTGAGTCAGATAGTTTGCCTGCTC
>CAWVUN010000186.1:0-4685 GCA_963932495.1 uncultured bacterium | reverse complement strand
GCACATTCATTGACGTTGAGCTGGCTCATCGAAGGTAGAACTAATTACCTCGCCTTTAACCGAACGCTGCATATCGGTAACTTCCTCTGGGCGCTCGTCGATTAAAAGCACGATCAAAATAACTTCCGGATAATTCGAACTTATGCTATTTGCAACGGACTGCAACAGCATGGTTTTACCTGTTCTCGGAGGCGCAACGATCAAACCCCGTTGGCCTTTTCCGATCGGGGTCATCAAGTCCATAACTCGTGCGCTGTAATCAGAACCTTCTTCCGTTTCTAACCTTAGTCTCTCTTCCGGATATAGTGGTGTTAAGTTATCAAAAAGGATTTTGTCTTTTGTCTTATCCGGATCTTCAAAGTTTATCGCCTCAACCTTTAAGAGAGCAAAATAACGTTCACCGTCTTTTGGAGGTCGGATTTGCCCCGAAATAGTATCACCCGTATGCATATCAAATTTGCGAATCTGCGAGGGGGAAACATAAATATCATCTGGTCCCGGTAAATAGTTATAACTGGGTGCCCTTAAGAATCCAAAACCATCGGGAAGGATTTCTAATACACCTTGGCCGAACATAAGCCCATCTTTTTCGATACGAGCTTCTAAAATCTTAAAAATCAGATCTTGTTTTCTAAGACCGCTATGCCCAGGAATTTTCAATTCCTTGGCTAATTTGGTTAATTCGGAAATAGTTTTGGCTTTTAAAGTTTCAATATTCATAAGGGATAAATTTTTGATGCGTGGAGAGCTGGGTTGGTAGTTTAGTTAAAACGCCCGGACCATATGGCCGACTTGAATGGGTTTATACTTTATTGAGTTGGAGTTCCTTAGAGTTCTGAGAAGACAATCGTTCAAGTCATACCTTGACTTGTCTTTGGTAGAAAATAAAGGGGATCTTTCGAATCTAGATTAGGAATCTATCTAAAATAATAATCGCGAAAGGTTTTTTTGTCAAACACTTTTTTACTTGCTTTTAATTTTTGTCTCGACGAGCCTTAACGAGGGTCTAAAACACTTAAAAAAAATCCCAAAATAATTTTCATTTTTTCTTTAATTATAACTAATACTAACAATAAATTAAAACCAAAAACTAACAGTCAACTATTAATATCCGTTTCGAAATGATTAGTAGATATGGACTAATCACAAGTTCACTTTAGATTTTTATAATAAATAGGACTAGACTTATGATGTTCTTGTAACATTCAAACCCATTTAATACCTTATGCGGCTCAATCCCCTGAGTATATTATTTTTTTTAGAGCCTCACTATTTACGAGTTGTTTCAGGAAGAAAACCAAATACCCGCGCTTCCTGATATCTTTTATCAATTCAAAGAAGCCGTGGAAGATCCGAATAAGTCTTTTGATTTTATTACAGAAATAGTTAGCCCTGATGCAGGGCTGTCAGCTCGCATCCTCAGAATCGTGAATAGTTTTTTTTGGTTTTGCTTCGCAAGTAGAAACTATTTATCAGCATTATTGGTATGCAGCATCTCAACGACCTGTTGCTTTCGATAGTATCTATGGGTTGCTTCAAAGATATTTCCTCAGAAACTATAGATATGGAGTCTTTTTTTAAAACACAATGTTGCATGCGCCTTGGCTTCTAAAGTATTAGCGGATAAAATTGAAGGACCAAGCTCAAAAAAGTATTTGCCTCAGGATTACTTCATGACATTGGGCGATTAATTATCTCTAGCAAGGCTTCTTTTGAGACTCTAAAAATCTTTTTTTGATGAATAACCAAAGCCTAGAGTTGCATCTGACCTAACAAGAGGCACTGGGGTTTGATAATTCTGAGGTTGGAGTGAAACTATTAAAAGGATGGGGATTTCCCTAAATACTTCAAGAAGCTGTAGCTTTCCATCATACTCCCGATAAAGCATCCCTATCCCCAATAGAATGCACTATTGTCCACACTGCGGATATTTTGGCTAATACTTTAGAATTAGGAACCAGTGGTGAAACATTAATTCCTGAGTTTAACAAAATGCCGCCAAAATCACTGGTGTAGAAGATGACTTTTTTCGCCCTTCTATCACCGAAGAATTCAAAGAACAATTTGAAGAAACATTTCAATTATTCTTTCAACCCGCCTAATTCTATTTTTTTTTCATTACTTTATATCGTAAGCAACTTATAGAACTATATTTGTACTTCATTTTTTAGCCAGAAATTCATTTGGTTCCTCTCTACCTGAACCGATCAATGAAAAAGTCCCTCCATCGCAACAAAATGAAATATACTCAGTATGTTTAATGACCTTGAGGCTTTTCGATATGGAATGGGTTTTAGGAGTTTGTTGGGCAGCTTTTCTTTTGGCTTGGTTCGTCAAACGATCTTCAGGCAGGACCAATAACTCTGGTCATGATATCAAAACTGCATTGAACCGATTAGAAAAACAGTTAACCATTATTCATGAGATTCCTTTACCTGTGCAAGGTGGAATGGGCAAAATTGATTTTGCCGCAGTCTCTCCTCACGAAGTCTTCGTCGCAAGTATTATTCAATCTCAGGGTAAAATCAGAGGGGATATCAACTCCAGAGAATGGCTGGCAGGGAAAGAAACAATTTATAACCCTGTGTGGAGAAATCGTCTTCTCTTAAACGGCTTGGAACCCATTTTAAAAGAAACTCACCTCACCCCGCTTATCGTTTTTGCCAATGGAATATTAGCAGATGACTTTGGACCTAATATTATTGAATTTAAAAACCTTGAAATTTATTTCAAAAAAAGAAAAAAGGCTGGAAGTCCAAATTTTGAAACTATGGAATCGGCGATAGAAACTTTAATAAAGTTAAAAGAGATGGGATAAAATAAAACCAGCCAATAAATTGTATTGTGCGATTTATCGGCTGGTTCCATAAGACAAAACAAATTTAAGTGGTCACGTCGACATTATTAGCCGAGCTAGACGAAGTGTTTTTATCAACGGTTTCGGCAGACTCTGCAGAAGATGCTTATGCAGAACTCTGTCCTCTTTGACTTTGAGCTGAACTGGTTTTTGCTAGTCTTGTCTTGGTGAAGTCAAAGCTGCTCGTTGGGCAACTCCTGCTTTGCACTCGATACTTGCGTTAAGTTTCTCCTATATTTTTTATGGTCCCTACCCATCCTTATTGTTCACGAGCCCGAAAGCTTTACCTCGAAACAAGTTATTTTTTTGTGAGCATTCCGTAAAAAACCGTACAAATTGCGTATAAAGCTAATTAAAGAAATAGCAAGCTTGACAACCCCCGGCAGTTTTGAGTTAAAATAATACCAGACGTACCAAACAAACGCCTCCATCAAAAGGCCTACAAATCTAAAACAAAACAGAATTATTCAAATAATTATGAAAAAAACAGAGTTCATTAAAGTTATTGCATGTGCTTTTACAGGATTTTTTTGGTTAACAACAACAGCTTTTGCTATCGATTTACCACACCCCTCCTCCTCTTACAATGTAAAAAAAGTAAGTCGTTGCAAAATTGATAAAACAAGTATCTGCACCATTGAGATTTGGCTAGCGCATAAACAAAAGAAAAATAATAAAGAAATTCGTAAAGAACTTAAGGATAAGTCTATCAAGGTACTCCGCAAAACTATTCAATATTGGAAACCAAAAGGAGGACACCCACCAACTAACATAGCCATTGGTAGTGGCATTAGTCCGGAGAACGCACGATATGCGATTGAACTAGCCATTAGGTTAAACGACAAAATTGAATCTTTAATCCATCAAAGACTAAATCCCCCAAATTATGTCGCTATTGCCACTTCAGCTTGGGATAAGAAGTCAGAAACGGCGATTTCTCAAGAAGATTTGGACAAACTCCGAAACCCTGACTTGAAGTCCAAAGAATTCCATAAGTTATATCGGAAATTGACTGGAGAAATAGGTGTAGCTTCTGCATTCTATTAAAGTCAGACGAGCAGTGCTGAGTCCTTTTAATATTTGACAAAATGACCTGAATTTGATAGAAGCTACTGTTTATCAATTATTTAATGTGTGGATAATAAAACGAACCTCCGTTTTTGCTTCATTCATTTTTCCGATTCCAGGTTAACGAAAGCCCCGCCAAATTAATCTGAAACGTTTGCTTACTATTGATTCGAGGAATTTATGCTGGATTTAGCATTTGCTATGGCACCTCCGCCTCCCGATGGAGCCGAAGGAGGTGGAAGTATGTTGGCTTTGTTACCGCCAATGATTATGATGTTCTTGATTTTCTATTTCATCGTAATTCGCCCACAGCAAAATAAACAAAAAGGTCAACGTAAAATGATCAATGAATTAAAAGATGGTGACAACGTTATCACCATGAGCGGTATCCACGGAACAATCAAAAAAGTTAAAGACGATGTAGTAACGCTTCAAATTGCCGATAACGTAAGGATTAAAATTGAGCGTTCAAATATCGGAAAAATCCGAGACGGGAAATAATAGAACTATGTATAAAAATCTTCGGTGGAAAATTCCTTTGATTTTAGCCGTTTTGCTAGGTGCTATTTGGCTATCTTATCCTCTTAAAGAAAAAATTGTTCTTGGTCTGGATCTCCAAGGAGGCATGCATTTGGTTCTGGAAGTCCAAGTTGATAAAGCTGTCGAAGCAAGTCTCGATCGAGTAGCCGACGATATAAAACGGAATATCGAAAAAGAAGATTTAGAAGTTGACCGCATCAAAACTAATTACGATGGTTAT
>CAWVUN010000185.1:0-4714 GCA_963932495.1 uncultured bacterium | reverse complement strand
GGGGAAGATCTTTTAACCCTTTCGGTTGAGTGGCTTTGAAATCCAAAATCAATTTTTCTATCTCTTTTTTTGAATATTGAGAAATTGAATTGACATAGTCGCCCCAAGTTAGAGGTAAATTATTTTCTTGTAAAAAGGTGACGGGTAGTCCAAATGGGAAGTCAAAACCAGCTATCCAAGGGCCGCTTCTATTTAAAAATTCTTCAAACTCCTGAAAGTCTGTCCAAGTTTCAAGTTGTGAAATTGATAGCTCGGATTTTGTTCGACTATAACCATGAGCGCAGACTAGTGGTTTTCTTTTGCTCGGTGCGCTTGTGAAATCGAGACCAAATACCTTCATTATAATTCAAATCGAAATGGGAAGACGTATGTCATTAAATTAATTACCATTATTCCAAAGAGGCCTGTTGGCTAAGGCATCTAATAGCTTATTAGGAGCGTGATCACAATCATTCACAACTTCTAATTGGGGAATGTATTCTTTTATTTTTAGATCTAAAAAGGGATCTTTGTCTCCCAAAAAGGCCATAAAGCCTTCGGTTTGTTCTCCCTCAATTTTTATATCTCTTAAAAACTCTAATCCTTTTAATAAAATATCATTTTCCGGAATATTTCCTAACAGTTTTTCTCCTTTAGGCAGATTACATTTGGCGAAAAAGTTTATGAGAGACTCTGAATCTTCAGGATTTTTTCTAAGAGTTTTTAGAAAGTATAATAGTTGGGCTGAAGGTGTTTTGCCACCTCTTTTATCTTCTTTAATAAAGGAAAGAATAGGGGCGATTAAAGCTTTGGCAGATCTTTGAGGTATCAATTCCTTATGGAATAGAAGCCACAGGCTTCCTATAGAATATCCTATATAAAGATCGCTTTCATCATTCAATAAAATCTGTTTAGCTTCTTTAGAATCCAATGGTGAGTTCGGATATACCGCTCTTACGTCGCATTTAGGGAAAGACGACATCACTGTTTCTTTAAACCATGCCGAAGGTACCGCCCAGCCACATATGGCCGTTATTTTTTTTTTTGTTTCCATTTTTTTAATAACTCTATGACTTCGGATAAATCACTTTCGTTGACTTCTGAATGAATCGAAATTCGCAATCTATCTGTTCCTTTAGGAACTGTGGGTGGCCTGATCGCCCCAACCAATATTCCTTTTTCCATTAACATATTTTTGAGTTCAATCGTGTTTTTAGAATCGCCAATTAAAATTGGAATGATTTGAGATGAAAAAGAAGAGCTTTGCCAACCGATGTTTTCTAATTGTACTCTGAAATTACCAACTGTTTGTTTTAAGCGATCTCTTTCTCCATGAGCTCCTTTAATTAATTTTATAGCCGCTTCTCCTGCTGCCGCTTGTGCAGGTGCCAGATAGGTGGAATAAATCAATTCTCCTGAAAAGTTAACCAAATAGTCGATGAATTCTTTAGTTTTGGTTATTATATATCCTCCTGAACTTGCCAGCGCTTTGCTTAAAGTTCCCACTATGATGTCTACTTGATCTGAAATTCCTAGTTCATGCGCTAAACCTTGACCTTGCGCTCCCCAATATCCAACGGCGTGAGCTTCGTCTAAAATCCAAATAAAACCATATTTCTTTTTTAAAGAAGACATTTCTTTTAAGTTTGGGTAATCTCCATCCATACTAAATACGGTTTCGGATGCGACAAAAATCGTTTCATAATCATTTTTGTGTTTTTCTAAGAGTTCTTCTAACTTATAGGTATTTAAGTGAGGATATCGCAAAAATTTAGCTTTTCCTGAAGTCATTCCTTGTAGCATGGAATGGTGTACTAGTCTGTCTGCTAAAACTAAATCTTTTTCACCAGGGATATGCTTAAAAATAGCCTGATTAGCTACAAAGCCTGAATTAAATATGACTCCATAAGGTTTTTGTTTCCAATCTAGTAATGTGTCTAGTAATTGGGCATGACAAGGTAAAAAACCAGTAACTAAGGGAGAAGCTCCAGAACCTGACCCAAACTCTTTTATGGCTATTTGGCCAGCTTCAATAACTTTGGGGTGATGGCGAAGTTGAAAATAGTCATTGCCGGCCAAATTTATTTTATATGGAGAAGGAGGACTAAGTTCCCTAAATAGAGCTTGTTGGCGTCTATTAGTGAGTTGCTTGTTCAATCGTTCAACTAGGTTTTCTAATGAGGTCATCTTCGAGGTAAGATGTAAATCTTATTTTTCAATAGTTTAAATTATGGTATAAAAAGTCTTTTTAGTCAAAAAAGGAATTTAATCACCTTATGTTATGGGTTTTATATGGCAGAAATCATTGATGAAGGTAAAGTCTGGTTTAAGGGAAACCCTGGGCCAACTTATGCCATAAGAGTGGACGAAAAGTACTTTGTTATTGGTAAAAGTGAAGATGATCATTTAGAACGATGGGTTGATGGTAATAATTTATGCGTCGATTTACACAATAAAAATGAGCAAACCCGTGTGGTAAGAATATTTCAAATAAATTCAGTTCCGAGTATTGATGCTTCATTGTTTTCAGGGTTTGAGAACACAAAACATGCGGCAGTAAAAGTAGTTGTCCCAGAAGATCCTAGAGTTCAGCAATTTATCCTTAAAGATGATAATTATGCCAAAGTAAATGCATCTATTTTAGACTCAAAGTCTTTTTTAGAGGCGGCGAAACAAATTTTAAAGAAAAATTAATTTCTTTTTATATAACCTAATAATACTGCTAATTTAGTAGTTTATACAGACCAACGACCCTTTCCTTAAAAATCAAAATGTCATTCCTTAGTTCATTTTTTAATAAATCTACCGTTTGGTTGTTAGTTCTTTTAATTTTTATAATCTTTGGTATTGGTTGCAATGACACTCCTCATGAAAATGTAGAACAATGTGACAAAATTGTTATTGCGATTGATCCAACATTTGTACCTATGGCTTTTATTAACGATCAAAAGCAACTAGATGGTTTTGAAGTTGATCTCATAAAAAAAATAGCGTCGACAGCAGGATGTGATTATGAGTTTGTTAACGTTGATTGGCCTGGACTGTTTGGCGGCTTGATAACTAAAAAATTCAATCTCATTATGAGCTCCATCACGATTTTAGATGAGAGAAAGGAAAGAATGGCATTTAGCCACCCTTATTTGAGAAGTGGAGTTGCTTTGTTAGTAAGGAAAGATCTCAAAAACGTAAATAGTATCGACGACCTAAATGATAACGATGGAATAGTTGGCGCTCAATTAAATACCACATCCTATTATTTTATAGAAAAAAGGCCCAAGCTTAATATAAAGGGGTATGAAAAATTTGGACACGCTTTAATTGATTTAATCAACGGAGGTGCCATCGCTATTGTTGGAGATATAACACAAGTGAATTATTTTTATAAATCAAATAAAGATGTATTCAATAAAACTAAAATAGTAGGGAAAAGATTAATGTCGGAGGAATATGGGATCGTTTTCAACAAGGACGATTTAAAGCTTAAGAATAAAATCAATAATGCGTTGGCTGAATTGATAAAAAATGGAACAGTTCAAAAAATCCGAGACAAATGGGAACTCGGGGAATTTGCAGAAATTCCATCGGTCAGAATGGATGGTCAATAAAAAAGGTTCACTATAAATGTTTAGTATTTGTATGCTTTAACCGTCATTCCAAAAATTCCTTTAACCAATAGTAAATTATTTATCTAAGATAGGTGTTACGGCTCATCAAATTACTGTTTTATCAATAATATTATCTGGTCTAGGTGGTGGAATGATTATAATTTTACCTCACTTTGGATTAGTTGGCCTTCCAATCCTACTTTTTCTCCGTATGGTTCTAAATGCAATGGACTGAATATTAGCGCGCGAGCATGATATGAAAAGTTCACTAGGGTGTTACTTAAATGAATTGGGAGATATAATTGCCAATGTTCTCCGTTCGGATTTACTACCGAATAAAGGTCCTGCTATTATTGTTGCAAATCATAATAGTCACTTAGATATTTTTGTTCTTTTAACTCTATTCCCTTTTAATTTAGTAAAAAATATTAAACCTGTTGGCGCAGCAGATTACTTTTTAAGCAATCCTGTATTAAGTTGGTTTGCTTTAAATATTATGGGCATTATTCCTTTGCCTAGGCATATAGATAAAAAATAGGAATTCTTTGACTGGATGTGATGAAACTTTAAGCGAAGATATAATTATTATTTTATTTCCTAAGGGTTATAAAATATTCACCTTTAGGACTCTAAGCTCCTAACAAGTTTTGTCCCATGGAAATCTCTAGATGCTTTATTAACATAATCAGCCGTTCCATCTCGTAGGTTTACTCTAAAAGCTTTTCCTTCTTCATTTACGTCGCTAGTCCAAACATAGAACACTCCCTTTGAAACAAATACTGGATGAATATGTACGGTTTCTCCCTCAAAATCTAAATTAGTTAACTCTTTATCGAAAAGAGAAAGGCCTTCTTCTTTTGTAGGTAACCGAAAATCGGCAAATCCACCAGGGTAGCAAGAATTCATTGTTCGGCCATACCCCATGGCTTCGTCCCAGTTACACCATTTACCAAGATCTAATTTGCTGTCTTTGGGTAACCAGCTAAGTTTTAACTTTTTATCGGTGATAATACCGTTTGGGTTATCGTGAAAACGTTCAGAGGGTTCCATTGATTTTCCTTTAAAGTTGTATAACTAAAGGCGGAATTTATCACTTTTTCCTTAAATCTTCAATTAATTTCAATAAAGAG
>CAWVUN010000184.1:0-4734 GCA_963932495.1 uncultured bacterium | reverse complement strand
CACAAAGTTTTTTACCAAAGAAATGATTGACAATATCGTTACTAAAATGGACGGCAAACCGGGAGATACCTTAGTATTTGTGGCCGATAAACCGAAAATTGTAGCCGACGCTTTGGCTAATATTCGGTTGGCACTTGGAAAACAGTTAAACTTGATCAATGAGAACAAAAACATGTTTATCTGGGTAACAGAGTTTCCTTTGGTTGAATATGACGAAAAAGAAAAAAGATATACAGCGATGCATCACCCGTTCACGGCTCCGTTAGAAGAGGACTTGGATAAATTTAAATCTTCTCCAGAAACTATGCGTGCCCGAGCTTATGATTTGGTATTGAACGGAAACGAAATTGGGGGCGGTAGCATTCGGATTCACCAAAACGATATTCAAACTAAAATGTTTGAATTGCTTGGAATCGAAGAGGAAGAAGCTCAATCAAAATTTGGTTTCCTCCTGGAGGCTCTTCAATATGGAGCTCCTCCACATGGTGGGATAGCGTTGGGGTTGGACCGAATTGTAATGCTACTTGCCAAAACTAATTCCATTCGCGACGTTATTGCGTTTCCAAAAACGCAAAAGGCGACCTGTTTAATGACTCAAGCTCCTTCAGAAGTGGATGCGAAGCAGATGAAGGAATTGAAGCTAAAGTTCGATCTCTCCTAATCTAAAAATAATCACAATTCTATTTCGATAATTACTCGCCTGCTTTCTTTTGGGTTCCTTTATCGAATTCTAATAAGTACAATAGAAAACAATATATCCGATTAACAAAATTTATTAAATTTTTAATCCTTAGGTTTTTTGTTATTTTTCAGTCTATTTTATCGGGTTTAATCAAAAGGCTAATGGCCTTTTGATTAAACCCGATAAAGCGAGAAAGATTAACCATTGCCAAGGAGGGTAAAAATGAGTCAAGATTCTATTTACGGTATAGTACTATCCTCCATTGCCGCACTATTAATTGCCGCGGCGTGTTTCCCCAGTCCCAGTCCTTTTGGAAAGTCCATCAGCAGAGAAATTGGAAAAATGCAAAAACATAAAAGCCAAAAAATAGGAGATAGATCGAATCATTTTCGAAAACGTGACGTTTATTATCGAAATTTCGAGCGTTCGGAGTCTGAAAAAAAGAATGGATCTGATAAGTTTGAATTGTAAGAGATCTTTAAACTTACATGTGTCGGAGAGCGTATTCTGTCGTATTAAGGTCGAGGAAAATACCAAAACGTAGAATATTTAGAAATATTTTTAATTAAATAATTCCAGAATTGATATTTTACTTCATGGATGATTTGATGTCTTTTGAAATGGGGGATTTAAATCAAGAGACCGAATTACCGGTTAGAAAGCGGAAGAAGGTAGCCTTGCATTTTGCTTTTTAATCCAATAACCCGGTCAATGGATCCTTCCTGGCTTGGTCGACTAACCAAGGAACGATAGGGGGGAGGACCTGGGCGTTCGCTTGCCTGCCAACCTGTGCCAGGAAGTAAATGTTGAAGAAGACGTGTTATCAAGAACTCTGAGAAATTAAAAAATGAGTCCTACGATTTTGCTTCCAACATTGATCGGATTTTTTGAAACAAAAGGGTTTTTCTTCGCCATAGCTGATGGTAAAAGCTCTTGAAGATTCAACGCCAAGAACTTCTAAAAAGTGTTTCACGGATAAAGCGCGCTTTTGTCCTAGGCCTAAATTGTAATTGTTCGTTCCGCGTTCGTCGGAATGTCCTTCTAATTCAAATTTGATTGTTGGGTTTTGATTGAGCCACTCCGCATTTTTGCGTAGAATATCTTTTGATTTTTTATCTAATTTAAACGCATCATAATCAAAGAAAATATCTTGTAATTCATGGGTGGTGAAAAATGGCGGTTTTTTAGCTACTTGAATGTTACTTTGTTCATCCTCAGAGAAACTTGCAAATGGTTTGGTTTTTTTTACTGAGTTTGATCTAGCGGCATCGTCAGAAATATTTTGATTACTGGATGATTCCCTAGTAAGTTTTGTTTCCTGTGTATTCGATTCAAATGTTTCTTCTTTAATAATGGTTTTTGTCGTATTTGTTTTTGGCATTAGCTTGTTTTTACCCGTGTCTGTAGCGTTAGATAGTGATTTGCTAGCCACTGGAATAATGGACTCAGTTTCTGGAGTCAATTGATTCTTAAGTAGGGTTTTATTTTCAGATAGAGGATTAGTTGGGCTTGTGCAGCTTCCAATAAATAACGATATTATTGTAAAAAAAGACACTCCTAAAGAGGAAGATTTATAAATAGTTTTAGGTTTTTCTTTTGATAATTTCATTAGACGAATTTATGAGGAGGATTTATAAATAGTTTTGGTTTTTCTTTTGATAAGTTCATTAGACGAATTTCTTACGAGAATATTATTTAATGAGTTGAATAAAATGGATTCAAAGGAAAGGGGCGCAACCCCCCTTCCTTTGACGAGGTTCTTCCCAGAGTCCTTGGCAGGCGAAGGAAAAACCTCGAATTTCATCTTTAGCCGTTATGAGAGACACCCATCTACAGCTGCTAATAAGATTAGAACAAGAGCTCCTAGCGAGAGCAGAGAGTTAGTCGCTATAAAAAATTTCATCAACATGGCGACCTCTTTTCTTCCCAATTTCTATATCCAAAAAAATGAAGGTTGTTGCGTGTGCGCTGTAATAAATTGGAGAAAGGTGAAGCTGAAACTTCGTTTGTTTTTCGCAGTGCTTTAATAGGGCGAAGGTCTTCAAAAAAGTCTTTGACGGTTAGAAATATATTTTTTGGTGAAATGTTACGGGTAGCATAATAGTAAAGACCCAATAATCCATATTGAAAATATTCTTCCATACTTCTTTGATCAGAAATGAAAATAGTTCTATCTGAATAATTTAGAGAATTGATTTCTGTTAGAAACTTTTTTGAAGACATGTCCGGTAAAGCTCCCGAAGAAACTACTAGGTCGATATTTGCGCGTCGTAATATTTTTAATGCGGCATTCCCATATTTTTCAGAAATAATGTAGTAGCCTGCGCGAATTAACATAGAAGATAAATTACGAAACTTTTCTTCATTAGAATGAATGAGAAGGATGGTTTTAAATTCAATTTTCATTTTAAGCGCCCTCAAAGTTGAGCTCGCCCAGACAACGTTTCAAGCTAGAAACTCCGCTAGAGTGACTGCGTTCAACGGGAATATTTAAGTGTTTGGCAGCTCGTAAAACTTCCGTGACTAATGGATGTGAAATCGTGCCAGTAAAGATGATAATCCCCTTTACGCTATTGAGGCGTTTCCGTATATCAGGTATACGTTGAAAGAAGCATCTAATATCAAAGCCCATATTATCCCCTGTTTTTTCGTAATATTTTTTTAATCGGTCCAACCCGCCTATAATTGCAACGCTCATTCTCAGTGTGCCTTTCGAAATAAATTTAATCAGTTTTTCTTATTTTCTTATCAGTACGCGCTTGAAATTAATTTGAATCTAAGTGAATGAAAGATTAAGTCCTTCTGTAGTTTTCACTCCACATGTATGGTTTGTCTCCGCTGACTTTCGGATTGTTTGCAAAAGGTTTAAAGCGGGAGTCAAGCTCAAGCTTCCTAAATAGAGGACGGCATTTTTTAAATCGTGATCTGGATGGAGACAACAATTTTTTTCAATCCAATGAGCAGCGATATTAGGAATTGTTTCTATGCTTTTTTTTGTCGATTTCATACTCAACGTGTCCTTTGCAAAATTCAGATGGTTTGAGGAGGAAGTCAGTAAGTAAACGATGGTGGTGTAAGTCTTTATTTTTAATATTAATTTTCATTATCAATTTAGTGCTAATTTTTTTTACAAATTATAATAACTAAGAATAAATACTTTTGAACTGAACAGAAAATTCATTTCTGGTTGTCTTGAGGCGTAAGTTTGATTTTTTTGAATTTTCTTCAAAGTCATTTTATATCTTAATAGGTTATTATTTTCTTGATGTTGATAATGATTTTCATTATTATGTTATTTATAAATTATGTCAATACTTTTTTATTATTTTTTTCGGAGGCTTTTAAAGCTTCCCAAAATTTAATAACTTTTAGATTAAATTTTTTTGGGAAGGAACGAGTAATGCGTTTAGAAAAAGAAACGGTAGATGTTTATTCAAAAAACAAAAATCACGACAACTCTCTTCCGAGTAATGAAGAGAGCTCTGATCGGCTGGTCTGCGTAAGTTGCGGTAAAGCTGTTAAGATTAATTATCCTTTTCCGGAACAGGATCGAGACGGAGCGGAGGCAAACTCTGGCTTTCAGCTTCAATCTCATCGATTGATTTTATATGGATATTGTCAAAGTTGTCCGACTAATTGAGTTGAGGTTTTTTATAAATCTTTTGGGACTTCAGGGGAGGTTTCCTTCCCGGTTTCTTAAGTTTGCTGTTTATATTAGCCAGATAAAACGCCTCATTGCTTCAGCCTCAGTGATGAATAGGTCGTTCCTGCCATAATGAACGCTAAAAAGACTTTTGATGTGTCAGTTTGATAAATAAGGACATATCTAGGTTAATTTTTGACGCTTTATTAGCTACTCTATTTTTTTCGCGTTAATTTTCCGAAAAATAACAGTTTTCAAAATTAGTTTTATTCGGCATACAGTTTGCTTTTGAGTAGTGTGGGATGAGAGATTGATTCTTTAAAATTGAGCGATGTAACAATGAGTCGTAATTATGAATTAAAAAAGGGTCAAACTATATGCAAAGAGAGGAGTTTTAGCGACTCCGCTT
>CAWVUN010000183.1:0-4740 GCA_963932495.1 uncultured bacterium | reverse complement strand
TTTTCTAAAAAAACAACAATGCATCCTTTTAAATTCATCCATTGTTCCGATTTACATTTAGACGCTCCATTTGTCGGAATATCTTCTTTACATCCAAGTTTAGCCAAGCTATTACGGTATGCAACCGAAAGGGCTTTCCAAAATATTATCTCTCTTGCTATCGAAAAACAAGTCGACGCTCTTTTAATCGCGGGTGATATTTATAACGATTTGGATAAGAGTCTCCAAGCACAATTAAAATTCCGCGATGGTTTAAAAAAATTATTCGAAGCTGGAATTCCATCATTTATCGTCCATGGTAATCACGACCCACTAAATAGCTGGTCTGCTTCTCTTGATTGGCCTTTAGGCGTAAAAAAATTTTCAGGCCATCAAGTAGAACAAGTACCCATTCTAAAAGACGGAAAAATCATCGCCCAAATATATGGTATAAGTTATCCCAAAAAAGAAGTTAAAGAAAATTTAGCTTTACTCTTCAATAAGGAACAAAGCTCAGGTTTTGCAATAGGACTTTTACACGCAAATGTTGGAAACAACCCAAATCATGGAGCATACTCTCCATGCAAGATAGAAGACTTGATCAATTCAAAAATGGACTATTGGGCTTTGGGACATATTCACAAACGCCAAGTCCTAAGAAATATGGAACCCGGAATTGTTTATTGTGGGAACTCGCAAGCTCTTAGTTTTAAGGAACAAGGAGAAAAGGGATGCTATTTAGTTACTTTAGAAGAAAACCTTCCTCCAAAATTAGATTTTTTCCCATCTGATAGCGTTCGCTTTCATTCTGAAAGAATCGATATGTCAGATTGTACTCGTTTAGACGATCTCGTATCTCAAATACAATCGAATTGTGACTATATGAGCTCAACTTCTGGGGAACGAGATCTCTTCATTCGCTTCACTTTGGAAGGCTCTACACAGTTAAACTTTGAACTTCGTAAAGGCGGTGTTTTAGAAGATTTGACCGAAGAAATCATAGACTATTATAAGAATTCTCAACCTGGAGTTTGGGTAGAAATACTTGTAGAGACAAGAGGAGTCTATGATTTAGACCTTTTAAGACAAAGGAACGACTTTATTGCCGACCTGGTTTCTTCATACGATCAATTGGAATCTGAGAAGGATTTCTCTAAATTAATAAAAACGTTAGAACCTCTGTTCCAAAATTGGAAAGGCCAAAAAAATCTAGAAAACTTAGAAGAATCAGATCTATTAAAATTAATAAGAGTTGCTAGAGATACAACTCTTGAGCAACTACTAAACGAAGATTAAAGTGCTCTCATTTAAAAAATAGCCATGCAAATACGTGAATTAAATATCGACGGCTTTGGTATCTTCCACGATACTTCTATAAAAGGAATTCAACCTGGTATCAATGTGATTTTCGGACCTAATGAATTTGGCAAGACAACGTTTCTTGAATTTATCCGAAAAATTCTATTTGGCTTTAAGAAAAAAACTGGAGATTTAAACGATTATTCTCCAATTAATGGCGGAAAACTTGGAGGTAAAATTGTTTGCGCGTTGGCTAATAATGCAAACATCACCATCTCCCGTTTTGCCGCAAGTCAGTCAGGAAAAGCAAACGTAACTATTAACTCAGAGTTTTTCAGCGGTCAAGACAAACTTGAATCTATTTTGGGTTACGCATCCTCGGATTTATATCGAAATATTTTCGCGTTTAGCCTAGACGAACTCCAAGAATTTAGTTCACTTAAAGTTAACGATGTTAAAGACCGTATTTATGGTGCTGGGCTGGGCTTAGGGTCAAAATCAATTTCACAAATTGAAAAGTATTTTAGCGATAATAGGGACAACTTATTTAAACCCAAAGGAAAAGTTCAATCCATTGCATTGCTAGGTAACGAAATTATTGAACTAAATTTGTCTATTTCTAAAATCCAAGAAAACTTGACTCAGTATGACAATTTGCGATTTAAGATTAAACGTTTAGAAGAAGATATCAAAGACCTTTTGGAACAAATCCAAAGATTAGAACACAGCAAAAAACGTATTGAAAACCTTTTAGAACTATTTCCAGTCTACGTGAATTGGAAATCAGAAAATAAAAACCTTGAAAACCTAATAGATTTACCAGACTTGCCACAAAACTCAATGGAAGTCTTAGAACGTCTCAAGGCAGAAACTCAGTCCATTCAAAACTCTATTGAGGAAGAAAAAGAAGAAGCAGACCGAAATGAAATAGAAAGCAAAGCTATATTTAAAAACGAAGGCGCATTAACTATTTCAAATACATTTATTGCTTTACAAAACATGACTGAACAGATCCGTTCCACTATTCAAGATATATCAGTGGTAGGAGCCTCAAAAGACCGACTAGACGATCAAATTCCCCTCGAAATAAAAAAGCTTGGAATCTACTGGAATGAACCAATGGTGGAAAGCTTCGAAATAACCGACACACTTTATAATCAAATTTATATGCATCGCGAAGCCTTAGAAGAAGCCCGAATAAAAGTTTCGCGCGCTAAAGAAAAAATTGAGTCCTTCCGCGAAAGTAAAGCCAAAGAGCTTTCACAAGGAATTCAAATCCCCGAATGGCTCAAAGTAACTTCTTATAGCCTTCTCTCGTTAGGAATAATGGGCTTAGCTTGGGGAGGATACACAACAAATTTCGATTTTTTGTTTTTTTCCTTAACCATTTTGTCAATTTCAGTAGTCAGTTTGCGCATGATATTTAAGACAAAAAAGACTCTTATTAAGGAAGATTTACAAGGGCCCGAGTTGGTGGAGCAACTAGATATTGTTAAATCTGAATCCGACCAAAAATATGCTTCCTGGAAAAGCTGGCTTAAAGATCAAAAATTTGATGAGTTTTTAACTCCAATGGTTGCCGAAAAAACTCTTTCGACTCTCAAAGAAATAAAAAACATGTTTAACCAAAGAAAAGAAATGGATCTACGGTTGAACAAAATGCAAGAAACAAAAGAAAAAGCCCTCAGCTTGATCCAACAAGTTAAACCCTTTATGACTGAAGGTAACCTAGGAAAAGATATTATTACTACTATTGAAATCCTTCACCGCATTTACGAACAAGCTATTAAAAATCGAGAAAAAAGAACCACAATAGATCATCACTTAGAAGGAGTGAAAAGAAAAATTTCTCGACTGGAAGAGCAGCTCGCACTCAAAAAACATGAAATCCAAAAATTTATCGGAAAGGCAAACGCAAAAGACGAGAGGGAATTTGAAGAGTTTTTTCGGTTAGTAGAAGAAAAAAATAGGCTTAAAAAATCTACTCAGGAAAAACTTGATCTGATGCGTAGCCGAATAGGATTAGGGGATCTTTTTCAAAAATTTTTAAATTCAATGGAAACAACTTCCCCAGAAGAATTAAAACAAAAATTTGATGCCATATCAGTTAAGTTAGACGAAGTTCGTTCAGAACGCGACCATGGCCATAAAGAACTAGGAGAAACTGAAAACCAGATCGATCAGTTGGCTACAAATAAAGACCTAGTAGAACTTCAAAATCAAAAAGAAGTAACTCTCGAAAGATTGAACAAACAATCAAAAAATTGGGCTATCAGCCAAATAGCCTTATCCATTTTGGAACAAGCCAAAACAAACTATGAGAAAGAAAGACAACCCTCTGTCATACAATCTGCACAAAAAATATTTTGTCAAATAACCAATAAAAAATATCAAAGAATTTTTAAACCTTTGGATTCGGATGAAATACTTGCAGACGAAAGTTCTGGCCTTCGGAAAAAAGTTTTTCAACTTAGCAGAGGCTCGCGTGAGCAACTATACCTTTCAATGCGCTTAGGATTAATAGAAGAGTATGAAACCCGTTCAGAACCGCTGCCAATTATTATGGATGACGTTTTGGTTAATTTTGACGATTCGAGAGGCGAGAAAGTTTTGGAGATTTTGAGTCAGTTCGCCAAAAAAAGACAAGTAATAGTCCTTACCTGTCATCAACATACTGTAAATATCTATAAAAAATTCGGTGCCAATTTTATTTCTTTTGAATAAAAAGCATTTTTCAAAAAAATTAATCTTAAGTCAACCTATTAATTTTAAAACTCCTTATAAACAAGATGTTGACAAAACTTCAAACCTGAATTAAAAAATCAAATATTTTTTACGGTTAACTTTTCAAATTGGAATTAAAATGGGTTTATTCAGTTTCTTTGGATCTTTATTTCCCGGACCAAAAAGAAAATTCGCTCCAACTCCTAAGGATCGAGTGCTAAATCAAGAATATCGAAATCCTGGCGACTCAAAAGACATAAATCGCCTCGATAAAGCAGCTCCAAAGGGGCTCCCAAAAAAAGTTAACAGTAACGTAGAGTTTAGGGCTATCAGCTGCAAAGCGTCATGAGGCCACTACAGGTTTTATTAATGGCTCAAAAGGCAACTCAAATTGACTTTGGACAAGTCTAATCTAGAAGAGAAAAATCTAATCAAGATTTTTGGAAAGTGGGAGTTTAAAAAGAAACAAACCAAATCTGGTCCATTAGGTTGGCTTCCTAAAAATATGTTCCTTGATATCGAGCCATATCTCCATTGCGATAAACGAATTATGTTGGTTTCTGGAGTATGAGGAATGAGTAGGCAGGGCATCCTTTGTTGTAAAATTGTTTTCGATGAAAAAAGCAATTCAAACAAAGGAGACAGCACCATGAGTAATGGATAATGTTATTTCCCTTGAGAGCCCAGAGGAGAATGCCGATGTGTTTCCATATTTGTTGAGATCAGGGGCAAGAGAGT